>CAIQLE010000025.1 GCA_903872555.1 uncultured bacterium | reverse complement strand
GTCCGTGCATTGCGCATCACCATGCACTAGCAGCAAGCGTTGCCCGGCGATATTGGCTAGATAGGGTTCGTCAAGTAATTGCACACCGCTGGCATGGGCGAATGTTTTTTGCACCAGAAAATCACGGTTACCAGCCAGCCAGAACACAGACACGCCGCGTTCAGTTAGCGTATGCAAGGCCTGAACGATGCGCTGATTGAAGGGCTCATCCAGGTCATCATCACCCGCCCAGTATTCAAAAATATCGCCCAGCAGATAAAGCGCTTGTGCTGAGGCTGCATGGCTGCTGAGAAAATCCAGAAAAGCCTGCGCCGTTTTCGGCATGTCAGGTGAGAGGTGCAGGTCTGAAACAAAAAGCGCAACCGTCTCCGGTTGCGCTTGTGCAGTGGCGAGCTTATCAAGGGGGAGAGAAGCTGCTCGCATGGCTGATCAGATCAGTTCAGCTTTTTCGATCACGACATCTTCAACCGGCACATCACCATGGAAACCCTTGGTGGCGGTTTTGACTTTGCGAATCTCATCGACTACATCCGTGCCATCCGTGACTTTACCGAAGACGCAGTAGCCCCAGCTGTTTTCGCCGGCATAGTTCAGGAAGTCATTGCCATTGATGTTGATGAAAAACTGCGCAGTCGCCGAATGGGGATCATTGGTGCGCGCCATGGCAACGGTATACAGATCATTCTTCAGGCCGTTCGCAGCTTCATTGTCGATAGGGTCCTGAGTCGGCTTTTGTTTCATGCCTTGTTCAAAGCCGCCACCCTGAATCATGAAGCCTTTGATGACACGATGAAAAATGGTGCCATCGTAATGACCAGATTTCACATACGAGAGAAAGTTTTCTACAGTCTTCGGTGCTTTCTCTGCATCGAGTTCAATGGTGATCTTGCCGTGGTTGGTGGTGAGAACAACAGTCATGGTTTTCCTTAATTTAATGATGGTTCAGTTCAATCAGTTGTAGCGGGCATGGACTGTTTGCTTTGTTATGCCCGCTGATCTTGAAGAAAATTATTCGACCAGGGTCGCAGATTCAATCACGACATTCACTGCAGGCTTGTCACGACGGTCTGTTTCTACGGCCTTGATCTTGTCGATCACCTCGTTGCCCTTGATGACTTTGCCAAAGACGGCATAGCCCCAGCCGTCCTGACCCGGATAATCGAGAAAGCGGTTGTTATTGACGTTGATGAAGAACTGGGCGCTGGCCGAATCCGGATCGGGCGTGCGCGCCATGGCGATGGTATAGGCCTGATTGTGCAGGCCGTTTCTGGCTTCGTTGGGAATCGGCGGGCGGGTCGGTTTTTCCTTACCCTTGGTGTCGAAGCCGCCGCCTTGCACCATGAAACCATTGATCACGCGGTGGAAAATGGTGCCGTTATAAAAACCCGATTTCACATACTGCAAGAAGTTATCGACGGTTTTAGGGGCTTTTTCAGGATTCAGTTCGAGGACGATTTCGCCCATGCTGGTCTTCATAGCCACTTTAGGAAGCCCTTCAGCGGCTGCTGTGTGGGCGAGGCTGGCAAGGCTGAGTGCTGTGATCAGTGACAGAAAGTTGCGACGCAACATGTTGATTCCTTTGATGTAATGAGTCCGTGAGCGACTGGACGCTGTTTCTTTATTGGGAGAGTGCAAGGGTCTTCAATGTTATACTTCTGCGAAACACGCATTTTATCAAAAGTCGCCCTGCAAAATTTTCAGAACACAGATTCTTGCAGGGCTTCAGGTGCCTGAGTTGATCAGGTACGTTCAGTTTCACATCCACTTCATTCATGAGCGTTCTTAAAATCTACAACACGCTAGCGCGTGACAAAGAGGTTTTCGCGCCGATAGAGCCGGGCAAGGTTCGCATGTATGTATGCGGCATGACCGTCTATGATTTTTGCCATCTCGGCCATGCGCGTGTGATGGTGGTCTTTGACATGGTGCAGCGCTGGCTGCGCGCGCAAGACTATCAAGTTACATACGTCCGCAACATCACCGACATTGACGACAAGATTATTCGCCGTGCCGTTGAAAACGGCGAGACTGTTTCAGCGCTGACGCAGCGCTTCATTGATGCCATGAATGAAGATGCCGCTGCGCTGGGTGTGCAGCGACCTGATCATGAACCACGTGCAACAACTTATGTGCCGCAGATGCTGAATCTGATCGGCAAGCTCGAAGCGAATGGCCTTGCCTATCAGGCCAAAGATGGTGACGTGAATTTTTCTGTGCGTGATTTCAAAGGTTACGGCAAGCTGTCCGGCAAATCTCTGGATGATCTGCGTGCCGGCGAGCGCGTGGAAGTTGGCAGTGCCAAACGTGATCCGCTAGATTTCGTGCTCTGGAAATCATCGCGTGAATCTGAGCCTGAAGACGTCAAGTGGGCCTCGAAATGGGGCAGCGGCCGTCCGGGCTGGCATATCGAATGCTCGGCCATGGCTTGCGATCTGCTCGGCGAACAGTTTGATATTCATGGTGGTGGACAGGATCTGCAATTTCCTCATCACGAAAACGAAATCGCGCAATCCGAAGGCGCGCACGGCCATGAGTTCGTCAACTACTGGATGCACAATGGGTTTGTGCGCGTGGATGACGAAAAGATGTCCAAATCGCTGGGCAATTTTTTCACGATACGTGAAGTCCTGAAAAAATTTGATGCCGAAGTCGTGCGCTTCTTTATCTTGCGTGCGCATTACCGTAGCCCTCTGAATTATTCCGATGCGCATCTGGAAGGTGCCCGCACGGCGCTGACCCGCCTGTACAACGCACTGAAAGAAACAGCAGCTGATCAATTGTCGCTGGACTGGAATGAAGCTTACGCACAGCGTTTTGCCGAGGCCATGAATGATGATTTCAATACACCCATAGCGCTGGCCTGTCTGTTTGATCTGGCCACCGAAGTCAATCGCGCACATTCACCAATGCTGGCGCGCCAGCTTAAAGGTCTGGCAGCTGTGCTTGGTTTACTCGAGCGTGAACCTCAGGCCTTCCTGCAGGGCGGTGTGAGCGATGGTCCGGATGATGCCCACGTGAATGCGCTGATGGCGGCTCGTGCGCAAGCAAAAAAAGACAAGAATTTTGCGGAAGCGGATCGTCTCCGTGCCGACCTGCTGGCACAAGGCATCATCCTCGAAGATAAGCCGGGCGGCATTACTGAATGGCGCAGGGCCTGAACCTATGGTGAAGACTTCCGAAGTGCTGCTCGTACCCAGTTATTGGGAAGAGGCCAAAGCTGAGTTGATGCGGCGTGATCGCATCATGAAAAAACTCATACCGCGTTTTGGCGACCTGCAACTGGTAGGACGTGGCGAGCCTTTTGTGACGCTGGCACGTTCCATTGTGGGTCAGC
>CAIQLE010000024.1 GCA_903872555.1 uncultured bacterium | reverse complement strand
CGTCTTTCACTGTGATCAGCGCGCCGACCTGGAAGCCAATCGTCACCGCATGTTCAGTACCGGCGATCTTCACTTCCTGATCCTGCTCGTTCATCAGTTTGACTTGCGGACGCAAAGTACGACCGGCTGTGCTGCGACGCTTGGCATCGATAACCACCAAGGTCGACAGGCCAGTCACTTCATCAATCTGCTTGGCAACCGTAGAACCTTCTTCCACGTTCTCAAACTTCACCGTACCTGCGTATTCGGTGATGATAGGACGTGTCAGCGGATCCCAAGTCGCCAGTGCGATACCAGCCTTGATGACCTGACCATCTTTCACAATCAGCGTTGCGCCGTAAGGTACCTTGTGACGTTCACGCTCACGACCATGATCATCCGTGATCAGGACTTCGCCTGAACGTGAAATCACGATCTGGTCGCCCTTGCCATTGGTGACATAGCGCATAGTGGCGGTAAAGCGCACGATACCGTTCGATTTAGCTTCAACCGACGAGGCCACTGCTGCACGCGATGCGGCACCACCAATGTGGAAGGTACGCATGGTCAGCTGTGTTCCTGGTTCACCGATGGATTGAGCAGCGATAACGCCGACGGCCTCACCGGAGTTGACCATAGAACCACGGCCAAGATCGCGGCCATAGCACATTGCGCACAAACCGTAACGCGTGTCACAAGTCAGTGGCGTACGAACCTTGACTTCATCTATGCCCAGACGTTCGATTTCTTCGACTGAATCTTCATCCAGCAGCGTACCGGCTGCATACAGCGTTTCCTGCGACTCAGGATTGATAACATCATTTGCCGTGACGCGACCCAGAATACGGTCACGCAGGGCTTCAATCACTTCACCACCCTCGACCAGCGCCTTCATCAGTGCGCCGTTCGAAGTACCGCAATCATCCTCGATCACCACCAGATCTTGCGTAACGTCGACCAGGCGGCGTGTCAGGTAACCTGAGTTCGCTGTCTTCAGTGCGGTGTCAGCCAGACCTTTACGAGCGCCGTGGGTAGAGATGAAGTACTGCAGAACGTTCAGGCCTTCGCGGAAGTTCGCAGTAATCGGTGTCTCAATGATGGAGCCATCAGGCTTAGCCATCAGACCACGCATACCAGCCAGCTGACGGATCTGTGCAGCAGAGCCACGCGCGCCCGAGTCAGCCATCATGTAAATCGCATTGAAAGATTCCTGCGTGGACTTGGTGCCATCACGCTTGATCACATCTTCAACTTTGAGCCGCTCCATCATCGCCTTGCCGACTTCATCACCCGCTTTGCCCCAGATGTCGACCACTTTGTTGTAGCGCTCACCAGCTGTCACCAGACCCGAGGAATACTGCTGCTCGATTTGTTTGACTTCTTGCTCTGCTGCTGCAATCAAGGTCACTTTTTGTGGCGGCACCAGCATGTCGTCGACGCAAATCGAAATACCAGCACGCGTCGCGAGACGGAAACCTGACTGCATCAGTTGATCAGCCAACACGGCGGTAGCACGCAAGCCGCACTTACGGAACGACGTGTTGATCAGCTTCGAAATTTCTTTTTTCTTCAGTGTGCGATTGATTGCCGAGAAAGGCAGGCCCTTAGGCAGAATCTCGGACAAGATGGCACGGCCTATCGTTGTTTCATAACGATTGACGGTCTTGACGAACTCACCGGTCTCCAAATCTTTCGGATATTCGGTGATACGAACCGTGACGCGCGTGGTCAGCTCAACTTCTTTGTTGTCATAGGCACGAATGACCTCGGACACATCCGCCAGCATCAGGCCTTCGCCTTTTGCATTGACCTTCTCGCGGGTCGCGTAATACAGACCCAGCACGATATCCTGCGAAGGAACGATAGAAGGCTCGCCATTCGATGGGAACAGAATATTGTTCGATGCCAGCATCAGTGTACGTGCTTCCATCTGCGCTTCGATCGACAAAGGCACGTGAACCGCCATTTGGTCACCGTCGAAGTCGGCATTGAACGCCGCGCAAACCAGCGGATGCAGCTGTATCGCCTTACCTTCGATCAGAACTGGCTCGAAAGCCTGAATGCCCAGACGGTGCAGCGTCGGTGCACGGTTCAGCATGACCGGGTGTTCGCGAATCACATCTTCCAGAATGTCCCAGACGACTGGCTCTTGAATTTCGACCAGCTTCTTGGCTGCCTTGATCGTGGTCGCCAGACCCATCAGCTCCAGTTTATTGAAGATGAAGGGCTTGAACAGTTCCAGCGCCATCAGTTTAGGCAGACCGCACTGATGCAGTTTCAGCTGAGGACCCACCACGATGACGGAACGTCCCGAGTAGTCAACGCGCTTGCCCAGCATGTTCTGACGGAAACGACCGCCCTTACCTTTGATCATTTCAGCCAGTGACTTCAGCGGACGCTTGTTAGCGCCTGTCATGGCTTTACCGCGACGACCGTTATCCAGCAGTGAGTCGACCGCTTCTTGCAACATACGTTTTTCATTACGCGTAATGATTTCCGGAGCGCGCAATTCCATCAGGCGCTTCAGACGATTATTACGGTTGATGACGCGACGATACAAATCGTTCAGATCGGAGGTCGCAAAACGACCGCCGTCCAGCGGCACCAGTGGACGCAACTCTGGCGGCAGCACTGGCAAGACTTCCATGATCATCCAGTCAGGCTTGATGCCCGAACGCTGGAATGCCTCAAGCACTTTCAGGCGCTTTGCATATTTCTTGATCTTGGCTTCTGATTTCGATTCACGCAGATCGACACGCAGCTGTTCAGCTTCACGATCGATATCGATGGTGCGCAAGAGTTCGCGCACGCCTTCAGCACCCATATGGGCGACGAAGTCATCGCCGAATTCTTCGTATTTAGCCGCATAGTCATCTTCTGACATGATCTGGCATTTTTTCAGCGGAGTCATGCCGGGATCGGTCACAACATAGGCTTCGAAATACAGCACGCGTTCGATATCACGCAAGGTCATATCGAGCACCATGCCCAGACGGGATGGCAGTGATTTCAGGAACCAGATGTGAGCGACTGGCGAGGCCAGTTCGATGTGACCCATGCGCTCACGACGCACTTTCGCCAGCGTGACTTCAACGCCGCACTTCTCGCAAATAACACCACGATGCTTCAAACGCTTGTACTTACCGCACAGGCATTCGTAATCTTTTATAGGGCCAAAGATTTTTGCGCAAAACAAGCCATCACGTTCAGGCTTGAAAGTACGGTAGTTAATGGTTTCTGGCTTTTTGACTTCGCCATAGGACCACGAACGGATTTTCTCAGGCGACGCGAGTCCAATTTTGATCGCGTCGAATTGTTCATTTTGCTGAACTTGCTTGAATAGATCGAGCAGTGCTTTCATGTATCACTCCAGTGAGGCGTGAAAAATTAATCTTTACGCTGACCGCTTCACCCCCGGTGAAACGGCCAGTAAGGCTTAGTCGCGTTCGAGATCGATGTCGATACCCAGCGAGCGGATTTCCTTCACCAACACATTGAAGGATTCCGGCATGCCGGCGTCGATAACGTGATCGCCCTTGACCAGATTTTCGTAAACCTTGGTACGGCCGTTCACATCGTCGGACTTCACGGTCAGCATTTCCTGCAGTACGTAGGATGCGCCGTAAGCCTCGAGTGCCCACACCTCCATCTCGCCGAAGCGCTGACCGCCGAACTGCGCTTTGCCGCCCAACGGCTGCTGGGTAACGAGCGAGTAAGGACCGGTGGAACGTGCGTGCATCTTGTCGTCGACCAGATGGTGCAGTTTCAGTACGTGCATATAGCCGACTGTTACTGAACGTTCAAATGCTTCTCCGGTGCGGCCGTCATACATCGTCACTTGATTCTTGGACGGTGTCATGCCGAGCTTGGCTGCGATGTCATCCGGATACGCCAGATCCAGCATGCGATGGATCTCAGTCTCATGAGCACCATCAAACACTGGCGTCGCAAACGGCACACCTTCTTTCAGGTTATCTGCCAGTTCGAGCACTTCTTTGTCTGAGAAATCATCCAACTCTTCAGTACGACCTGATTCGTTGTAAATTTTCTTCAGGAAGGTGCGAACTTCAGCTGCCTTGGCTTGCGCTTTCAGCATTTCACCGATGCGCAGACCCAGACCCTTAGCCGCCCAGCCGAGGTGAACTTCCAGCACCTGACCCACGTTCATACGTGAAGGCACACCCAAGGGGTTCAGAACGACGTCTGCTGGTGTGCCATCGGCCATGTAAGGCATGTCTTCCACCGGCACGATGCGCGACACCACACCCTTGTTACCGTGACGACCGGCCATCTTGTCGCCAGGCTGCAGGCGACGTTTAACAGCCAGATAGACCTTGACCATCTTCTGCACGCCAGGTGGCAATTCATCGCCTTGCGTCAGTTTCTTGCGCTTCTCTTCGAAGGCCAGATCAAACTGATGACGTTTTTCAGCGATGGATTCTTTGATCGCTTCCAGTGCGCCTGCTGCATCGTCATCCGCAGGACGGATGTCGAACCAGTGATATTTCTCCAGATCGTCCAGATACTCTTTGCTGATCTTGGTGCCCTTGGCCAGCTTCTTAGGACCGCCGTTGGCGACTTTGCCGATCAACATTTTTTCCAGACGCTGGAAGGCATCGCCTTCAACGATACGCAGCTGGTCATTCAGGTCCAGGCGATAACGCTTCAGCTCATCATCGATGATCTGTTGCGCACGCTTGTCACGCTGTATGCCTTCGCGAGTAAAGACTTGCACGTCGATCACTGTGCCGACCATGCCCGAAGGCACGCGCAGCGAGGTATCTTTTACGTCGGAAGCTTTTTCACCAAAAATGGCTCGCAGCAGTTTTTCTTCCGGCGTCAGCTGTGTCTCACCCTTCGGTGTGACTTTACCGACCAGCACGTCGCCGGCTTCGACTTCAGCGCCGATATAAGTAATGCCCGATTCATCCAGACGCGCCAGCTGATTTTCAGCCAGGTTGGAGATGTCACGAGTAATTTCTTCAGGGCCCAGCTTGGTGTCACGCGCAACGACGGACAACTCTTCGATGTGAATCGAAGTGTAGCGATCATCTGCAACAACTTTTTCTGAAATCAGAATCGAGTCTTCGAAGTTATAGCCATTCCATGGCATGAACGCGACCAGCATGTTCTGGCCCAGTGCCAATTCACCCAGATCGGTTGATGCGCCGTCAGCGATCACGTCGAGCTTGGCGACACGATCGCCCACTTTGACGATAGGACGCTGGTTGATGTTGGTGTTCTGGTTGGAACGGGTGTACTTGATGAGGTTGTAAATATCTACACCCACCTCACCAGCCTGTGCTTCGTCATCATTCACGCGAATCACAATACGGCCGGCATCGATGTAGTCAACCACACCACCACGCAAGGCCTGTACAGTGGTGCCCGAGTCAACCGCGACGGTACGCTCAACACCGGTACCAACGAATGCTTTTTCAGGGCGCAGGCAAGGAACTGCCTGACGCTGCATGTTTGCACCCATCAGCGCACGGTTCGCATCATCGTGCTCAAGGAAAGGAATCAGCGATGCTGCAACCGAAACGATCTGTCCTGGGGCCACGTCCATGTACTGCACGCGCTCTGGCGATACCAGAATGGTCTCACCCGCTTCACGCGCCGAAACCAGTTCATCTGACAGCATGCCTTTGGCATCGATGGTCGCATTCGCCTGAGCGATGATGTAGCGGCCTTCTTCGATTGCTGACAAGTAATCGATCTGGTCAGTAACTTTGCTATCCGATACCTTGCGATATGGCGTCTCAAGGAAGCCATATTCATTCAGGCGTGCATACATCGCCAACGAATTGATCAGACCAATGTTCGGGCCTTCAGGCGTTTCGATCGGGCACACACGGCCGTAGTGGGTCGGGTGCACGTCGCGAACCTCAAAGCCGGCACGTTCACGCGTCAGACCACCAGGACCCAGAGCGGAAACACGACGCTTGTGCGTGATTTCCGACAAAGGATTAGTCTGGTCCATAAACTGTGACAGCTGTGAAGAACCGAAGAACTCACGAATCGCTGCCGAAATTGGCTTGGAGTTGATCAGGTCATGCGGCATCAGATTGTCTGCTTCAGCCTGACCCAGACGTTCTTTCACTGCGCGCTCAACACGGACGAGACCGGCACGGAACTGGTTTTCAGCGAGTTCGCCTACGCAACGCACACGGCGATTACCCAAGTGATCGATATCATCGACTTCGCCGCGGCCATTGCGCAACTCAACCAGAATCTTGATTACGGCGAGCACGTCTTCGTTCGACAGCGTCATGGTGCCTGTCAGTTCATCGCGACCAACGCGGCGATTGAACTTCATACGGCCCACAGCCGACAGATCGTAACGATCTTCGTTGTAAAACAGTCCGTTGAACAAAGCCTCGACGGAATCTTCGGTCGGTGGTTCGCCAGGGCGCATCATGCGATAGATAGCAACGCGTGCTGCCATCTGATCTGCTGTGTCATCAGCGCGCAGGGTCTGCGAAATGTACGAACCCTGATCCAGATCATTGGTATACAGCGCCTGAATTTTCGATACTTTCGCATCACGCAGATGGCCAAGCAATTCTTCGGTCAGTTCGTCATTTGCATTTGCAACCACTTCACCGGTTTCAGCGTCAATGATATTGGTAGCAAGTACACGACCCAGCAGATAGTCTTCAGGCACTGAAATTTGCTTGATGCCCGCTGTTTCAACATCACGCACATGCTTGGCGTTGATACGTTTGTCTTTTGCAACGATCACTTTGCCTGCTTTGTCGCTGATGTCAAAGCGCGCAACTTCTCCGCGCAGACGCTCGGCAACAAATTCCATCTCAGCGCCTTCGGCGTGCAGCGTGAAATTGTCGAAGACAAAGAAATTCGCAAGTATCTGCTCAGTCGACATGCCGATTGCTTTGAGCAAAATCGTCACGGGCATCTTACGGCGGCGGTCGACGCGGAAATACAGTATGTCTTTCGGGTCGAACTCAAAGTCCAGCCATGAGCCGCGGTAAGGAATGATGCGAGCGGAGAACAGCAGCTTGCCCGAAGAGTGGGTCTTGCCACGGTCATGCTCGAAGAACACGCCAGGCGAACGGTGCAGCTGAGACACAATGACACGCTCGGTGCCGTTGATCACAAATGAGCCATTCACTGTCATCAGGGGCAATTCGCCCATGTAGACTTCCTGCTCTTTCATTTCCTTCACGACAGGCTTGGTCGGCGATTCTTTATCAAGAATCACCAGACGCACCTTGGCGCGCAAAGGCGATGCATAAGTCAGGCCGCGCTGCTGGCATTCCTTAACATCGAAAGGAGGATCACCCAGCACGTATGAAAGAAACTCAAGACGTGCGAAACCATTGTGCGAAACAATCGGAAAAATCGAATGAAACGCTGACTGCAAACCCTCGCTCTTGCGAGTGGTCGGGCCGATATCTGCCTGCAGGAATGCTGTATAAGACTCAAGCTGGGTAGCTAGGAGATAGGGAACAGCATGAACGTTAGCGCGTTTCGCAAAAGATTTGCGGATGCGCTTCTTCTCAGTAAATGAGTAGTGCATGAACACTCCGTGAGTGACAGGAAGGATAGAGAATTCAGGACTCGACGAAGATCAATATCTTCTTCTGAGAACCCTCAAGTCTTTGCCCTAGTCATCCGACCTCTGCGACTGGCTAATGTTGCAAGCCCGGCTACAGGATCTTCAAACAGCCCAGTTTATAAAACGACAAAAGAGCCAAAGGCAAAACCCCACCTGACGGCAGGGTCCTGCACTTTGACTGGAACGCGACAAGCGCGTACCTGGATTACTTCAGCTCGGCTTTCGCGCCAGCTTCTTCCAGCTTCTTCTTTGCTGCTTCTGCGTCGGCCTTAGTTGCGCCTTCTTTGACTGGCTTCGGTGCACCGTCAACCAGATCTTTCGCTTCTTTCAAGCCCAGACCGGTGATTTCACGCACTGCTTTAATGACGCCAACTTTGTTTGCGCCAACTTCAGTCAGAACGATGGTGAATTCAGTCTGCTCTTCAACTGCTGCAGCTGCACCAGCGCCAGCTGGGCCAGCAACAGCCATTGCTGCTGCGGATACGCCGAATTTTTCTTCAAATGCTTTGACCAGGTCATTCAGGTCCATTACGGACATGGTGCCTACGGCTTCCAGGATGTCGTCTTTAGAGATTGCCATGTAAAACTCCTAATTTTTCGGTAAATGCTTGAGATCGGGCTCGACGAGGCCGGCAGTGTTTCGCTTGTGGGCGAATTACGCTGCTTCGGCTTCCTTCTTCGCTGCCAATGCGGCCAATGCGCGTGCAAAGCCAGAAACCGGCGCCTGCATCACACCCATCAACTGGGCGATCAAGACTTCACGGCTCGGGATATTTGCAAGCGCAACAACAGCTGCTTTGTTCAGCGGATTGCCTGCGTAGTTGCCTGCCTTAATAACCAGCTTGTCGTTGCTTTTAGCAAAATCACTGAGGATTTTTGCTGCAGAAACGGCATCTTCCGAGATCGCATAGATCAACGGACCGGTCATTTCGGAAGCGAGACCAGAAAACGCGGTTCCTTCTACGGCGCGACGTGCGAGCGTGTTTTTCAACACGCGCAAGTACACACCCTTGGAACGCGCACTGGCGCGCAGTTGCGTCAAGTGACCAACCTCAATGCCACGATATTCAGCCAGCACCACGGTCTGCGCCGATGCAACTTTGGCGGAGACTTCGGCTACGACGGCCTTTTTGTCATTCAGATTGAGACTCACGTTCAACCTCCAAAAGTGATGCTCGGCGCCTGCACAACCGGATGGCTGCCTGCCTTACATCGTTTCGAACACGGCGTCCGAAGTTAGGAGTTCATGCTGACGCATCGTAAAACCATGCTCAGCCTGGTGACTACAAAACTTGTTCGGGCTCGCCATCTGCGTTGGGTGCCTCGGGATCACTCCTTTAGCTATTAACTTCAGCCTGCTTATTGCTGCAGACTGAGGCCCAACGGTCTTTGATTGCCTGAACCATTTGCATGGAGCGCCTGGTCCAGCCCAAAGATCCGCCCCACGCCACTAAGGCGCGAGGACTTTATTTTTTACATCAAGCCGACAATGAAGCCTGGTCAACGCGAACACCGGCACCCATAGTCGAAGACAACGATACCTTGCGCAGGTAAACACCTTTGCTGGTGGCCGGCTTAGCTTTGCTCAGCGCTTCCAACAGAGCCAGCAGATTGGTCTTCAGATCAGCATCAGCGAAGGACTTGCGTCCTATGGTTGCGTGCACGATGCCAGCCTTGTCGGTACGGTACTGAACCTGACCAGCTTTTGCATTCTTGACTGCAGTTGCCACGTCAGGCGTCACGGTGCCGACCTTAGGGTTAGGCATCAGACCACGTGGACCGAGCACCTGACCCAGCGTACCAACGATACGCATAGTGTCTGGCGATGCGATAACCACATCGAAAGGCATGTTGCCGGCCTTGATCGATTCAGCCAAATCTTCCATACCGACGATGTCAGCACCAGCGGCTTTCGCCTGCTCTGCTTTTTCACCGGTTGCGAAAACTGCGACGCGCATGGTCTTGCCTGTGCCAGCTGGCAGCACAACAGAACCACGAACCACTTGGTCAGATTTCTTTGCGTCGACGCCGAGCTGCACGGAAACGTCGATCGATTCGTTAAATTTTGCAGTCGCCAGTTCCTTCACCAGCGCAATAGCGCTATCGAAAGCGTATGGCTTGGTGCGATCAACTTTTGCCTTGATCGCCTTAGCGCGTTTGGTCAACTTAGCCATTACAGACCCTCCACCGTGATGCCCATGGAACGGGCGGAACCTGCAATCGTACGAACGGCTGCATCAAGATCAGCAGCGGTCAGGTCCGGCTTTTTCTGGGTTGCGATTTCTTCCGCTTGCTTGCGGGTGATTTTGCCGACTTTGTCGGTATGTGGCTTAGCAGAACCCTTCTGAATACCAGCGGCCTTCTTGATCAGAATGGTCGCAGGCGGCGTCTTCATCACAAACGTGAAAGACTTGTCCGCAAATGCAGTGATCACAACCGGAATCGGCAGACCTGGCTCGACACCCTGAGTCTGGGCATTGAAGGCCTTACAGAATTCCATAATGTTCAGACCGCGCTGACCCAGAGCCGGGCCAATCGGAGGGGAAGGGTTTGCTTTACCAGCTGGCACTTGCAGCTTGATAAAACCAATAATTTTCTTTGCCATGAAGGGCTCCTTTTGATGAGTATTAGCGCCGGTTCATCACTCTTGCGAATAATTACTGTGGCTCCTCGGTTTACTGCAAAATCTGTCATGTACGGCCTTAAAGCACCTTGCGCCATGACGTGCGCTTACTTATCTCTTATCAGGCCTTCTCAACCTGACCAAACTCGAGCTCGACCGGTGTTGCACGACCAAAGATCGTCACTGAAACACGCACGCGGGATTTTTCGTAATTCACTTCTTCGACGTTGCCGTTGAAATCTGTGAATGGACCATCCTTAATACGCACCAGCTCACCCACGTCATACAGAACTTTAGGACGGGGCTTCTCAACACCCTCTTGCATCTGATGCATGATCTTGTCGACTTCATGCGGAGGAATCGGTGTCGGCTTGTTTGATTTGCCGCCGATAAATCCCGTCACCTTGCTGGTGTTTTTCACCAAGTGCCAGGTGTCATCCGTCATTTCCATTTCAACCAGCACGTAGCCCGGGAAAAAACGACGCTCAGTAACCGATTTGTGACCATTCTTCATTTCGATCACTTCTTCGACTGGCACCAGAATCTGCCCGAATTTGTCTTCCATGCCGGCGCGAAGGATGCGCTCAGTCAAGGACCGCTGCACACTCTTTTCCATACCGGAATAAGCGTGCACGACGTACCAGAGTTTCTTGCCGCCCGAGCTGACCGAAGCCGACGCTGCGCTATCTTGCGTGTTGTCCGTCATCATTATCTCCAGCCCAGAATCAGGCCGTATAAAACAGCCTCGAGCAATTTATCGGTACCCCAAAGAAAAATCGCCATCAGGACCACAAAAGCGAACACGACACCTGTTATCTGCATCGCTTCTTTGCGCGTTGGCCAGACTACCTTGCGGGTTTCGCGCACTGACTCACCAGCAAAGCCGATGAATTCGCGACCCAACTGTGAAGTCCATGCAAAGCCAACGGCCAGCACCAAACCGCCCAGCAAGGCTGCAGCACGCACCAGACCCGTCTGGCCTGCCAGCGAATAAAACCCAACCACACCAGCGATAACTGCAATAGCAGCCAGAGCCAGCTTGGCTTTGTCAGCCGACGTGGTTACGGTGTGCACAGGTTGATTTGACATTTACTTTTGCTTTCGGTGTCAGACACCTGAATCAGTGGCAGGGGCGGAGGGCCTCGAACCCCCAACCTACGGTTTTGGAGACCGTCACTCTGCCAATTGAGCTACGCCCCTGCTGTAAAACTTGATACTTAGTGAGAAAGCCAAGGCCGCGAATAATTCACACGGCCAGGGCTCTGCACCGCATTTAGTCCATGATCTTGGCAACAACGCCGGCGCCGACAGTACGGCCACCTTCGCGAATCGCAAAGCGCAGACCTTCTTCCATCGCAATCGGGTTGATCAGCTTGACTGTGATCGACACGTTGTCACCTGGCATCACCATCTCTTTGCCTTCT
>CAIQLE010000023.1 GCA_903872555.1 uncultured bacterium | reverse complement strand
CGGCCGGCTCTTCTTCTTCCATGAAATGGGTGAATCCGCCCGTGGCCTATATGCTGCATGCAGGGACACCGCTACTGTTAGAGGCAAATGTCACCCTGCCCTTCATTCATGAAGGTGATCCGCAACGTATTGCGCTGGAAGCTTATCCGGGCATGGTGGCTAGACATATCACGCGTGCATCTTATAAAAACGATGCACCGGCGATGCAGACGCCTGAACGACGAGCCGCACGGCTGCTCATCATGCAAGCGCTTGAAAAAGGCGAGCATCCGCATCAGATCCGGCTCGATGCAGGTAAATTTCGTAAAGCGATGCTGGATGATGGTTCGGGTGATTTGTTGGATGCTGCCTTGTGCGCTCTGTTAGCCGCCTGGGGTTGGCAGCGCAGGCAATCCGGGTATGGACTGCCTGCGCATGACGGACTCGAAGGCTGGATAGTCGGCGCTTAATCTGATCGTTGAATATACGGCTTCAGACTGGCCGGTGCTTTTCAGCGAATGCGCTATACCACTGTAAACAGCCCGGATTGCTCATCGCATCGGGATTGGCAATTTTTTCCAGTGGCATACCCAGCAAGAGTTTTTTGATCGGCAGTTCCATCTTCTTGCCCGTCAGTGTGCGCGGTATCTCGGCCACAGAAAAAATATCATTCGGCACATGACGCCCTGATAACTGAGTACGTATCTTGTCACGCAAACGCTGCTCCAGCTCTGCATCCAGTGCTATGCCTTCGCGCAAAACCACGAATAAGGGCATCCAGGATTCGCGTCCCAGATATTCAAGATCGACCACCATGCTGTCCAGCACTTCAGGCAAGTCTTCGACCACACGATAAATTTCTGCTGTGCCCATGCGTATGCCATGACGGTTGATGGTGGCATCAGAGCGGCCATAAATGACAGCACCGCCACGTTCATTGATACGTATCCAGTCACCGTGACGCCACAGTCCGGGATAGTGATCGAAATAACTTTCCATGTAACGCTTATTGCCTGCATCGTTCCAGAAATACAGGGGCATGGAGGGCATAGGTTCAGTCACCACCAATTCGCCCACGGTATCGATCAGGACATGGCCATTGTCATCCAGCGCTCGCACTGCCACGCCGAGTGAGCAGCATTGCATTTCACCGGCATATAAAGGCAAGATGGGACAGGCACCGACGAAAGCCGCAGCGATATCTGTGCCGCCACTGATAGACGCCAGCAGGATATCGGCTTTCACTTCTTTGTACATCCACTGATAGGCTTCGGCTGCCAGTGGCGATCCGGTCGAACCTATCGATCGCAAAGACGAGAGATCAGCGATAGCCGCAGGTGAAATGCCGGCCTTCATGCAATTGGCATAAAAAGCCGCACCCACACCCATAAAGCTCAGCTGCATGTCTTCAGCAAAACGCCACAGGCGGCTCATATCGGGGTAACCGGGATTGCCGTCGTAAATGCAGATGGTGGAACCCACCAGCAAACCGGTGATCTGTGAATTCCACATGATCCAGCCGGTAGTGGAGAACCAGAGAAAGCGATCCTCTTCACCCAGATCCAGATGCAGCGCATGACCTTTGAGTGATTCAATCAGGCTGCCGCCATGTCCATGCACAATCGGTTTGGGCATGCCGGTAGTACCTGAGGAATACAGTATCCAGAGCGGGTGGTCAAAGGGCAGCTGCTCAAAATGGATAGGCTGAGCTTTCGCCGCAGGATGCGTGAACAGTTCAGGCCAGCTGATCGCTCCCGGCAAGCTGGCCTGCTGATCAAGATAGGGGAAGAGTACGGTGTGCTGCAGCGTGTTCAATTCACTGCGCATGGTCTCAACCACGTCGAGACGATTAAAATCTTTGCCGCCATAGCGATAGCCATCGACCGCGATCAAGACTTTAGGATCAATCTGACGGAAGCGGTCCAGCACACTGGCCGTACCCATATCGGGCGAACAGGAAGACCAGATCGCACCAATGCTGGCACAGGCGTAAAAAGCAATCGCTGCCTCGGGAGAGTTAGGCAGATAGGCCACCACGCGATCACCCGGCCCCACACCTAAGGCACGCAAGGTATTCGCGACGGCACTGACTTGCTCACGCAATTCGCCCCAGCTGATCGTGACGCGTTCACGCACTTCCGATTCAGCGACGATGGCGGGCTTGCCTGCACTGGCGGAGTCCGTGTTGAAGCGAAACAGCTGTTCTGCAAAATTCAGGCGGCTGCCTTCGAACCATTTCGCGCCCGGCATGGCATGAGTACTCAGTACCTGCGCATAAGGCTGCGAGCTTTTGATAGCAAAATAGTCCCAGATGGAGGACCAGAAGCTCTCGAGATCCGTGACCGACCAATCCCACAGATGCTGGTAATCGCGGAATGTCAGCTGGCGATGCGTCGTCAGCCATTCCCTGTAATGTGTCAGCTTGCTGCGCGCTACCCGCTGCGGACTGGGTGTCCACAGCAAGGGATGTTCTTCCGCCATGCCCGTCTCCCTGTTTTTATTGTCATTGGCTTGCGCATGATAAAGCAAACCTCAACAACAGGGAAACTGGCAGGCAAGTCCTAAACGCTCAGGAAATTAATGCAGCTGATGCTTGAGCTGGGAGAGCTCCTGATGCGCCTGCAAGACGGCTTTTTTCAGTTTCTCATCCACATTACTCCCACTCTCACAGGCCGCCTTGGCCTTGTCACCTAGCTGTTCGAGTTCATCAACGCACTGCACCATGGCCTGTTCATTCTGTGCGGATTGAAGTTCCTGTCTGGCTGATTCGGAACGCTTATCTAAATTCTGAATGCTGTCCTTCAGGTCAGTGGAGACGCCGCTACCGGCGCGCTGACAGGCCTCCGTTGCCTGATGAATGGTCTGCTCAATCTGGGTAAAGCGTTTGCGGACTTCATCTGCTTGAATCATGGTCTGACTCCTGTTGTGCTGGGTTGACCGGACCGTTCCGGCAGACTTTGGAT
>CAIQLE010000022.1 GCA_903872555.1 uncultured bacterium | reverse complement strand
GCTGGGAGCGTACTGACAAAGCAGCAGCACTGAAAGCAGCTGCCGGACTCTGAGTTGTTTGCATTAAATAAAAACGGGCAAGCCAGCGCTTGCCCGTTTTTATTTTTATCTTCGCAATGTTCTTTACGAAACGTGTTGCAGTTCAGCTCATTGATGCATTTTCAAGTTCTGAAAATAGCCGGCTTTCCACTCTGAATTCTCTAGTTCAATTGATTTCCCCGCTGCTACAGTTGCGCGCTTTCATGGCGTCAATTGCGGGAATCAACGATGAGCGTTTCAACTCTGCGGGACGTGCAATGTCCTGCAATACGGGCTTTGTTTTTCTTGCTTGCAGCGGCCATCACTCTCACAAGTTTTGCACAGTCCGGCATGCCAAGACAAAAGGCCGGTTCGCAAATGATGCAGGCGACATCATCGCAGGCTGATGAGCCCCTGATTGATCACCTCATCATTACGCTGGATGCGACGCGTGGTGCAAAACTGAATGATCAGCTTGTCAATAAAGAGGCAGGTCGTCTCAACAGAATGTCTCATGTGCGCGTTGCTGTTGAGCGCCAAATCTCTCTCAGATCCCATTTACTGAAACTGGAACCGGCGCTTACACCCGCTGATGCACGCGCGCTGGCAGCTACCTTGCGCAAGAGTGCAGAAATTGAGTCGGTCGAGCCGGATCAGATGATGCAGCTGCAAAGCATGACGCCGAATGACCCTGCTTATTTGCAGAATCCCGGTCAGTGGCATTACATGATGCCCGCCGGACTCAACCTCGGCGGCGCTGATCTGCCCGCTGCATGGGATATGACGCTAGGCAGCGGCACTATCGATGTCGCTGTAATCGATACAGGTTATCGCCCGCATGCTGACTTGCAGGCCATGTTGCCGGGCTATGATTTCATTGCCAATACCATGGTCGCCAATGACGGTGACGGGCGCGATGCCGATGCCAGCGATCCGGGCGATTATGTGAATGCGGGACAGTGCAGTCCCGGCGCCTCAGCCAGTCATTCCACCTGGCATGGCACCCATGTCATGGGTACTGTGGCAGCGCTGATGAATAACGGTCTGTTTGGTACAGGCGTTGCACCTCACGTCAGAATTCTCCCTGTGCGCGTGCTGGGCCGCTGCGGCGGCTATACCTCCGATATTGTGGATGGCATACGCTGGGCAGCGGGCATAGATGTCCCAGGTGCGCCGCATAACGCCAACCCCGCTCGTGTCATCAATCTCAGTCTGGGAAGTTTCGGCGCTTGCTCAGCGGCCTTTCAGAGTGCGGTCAACGATGCCAATGCCAGAGGCGCCATCGTGGTGGTCGCGACCGGCAATGGTGGTTATGACAGCGTCAGCCAGCCAGCCAATTGCAGCGGCGTGATTGCGGTAACGGCGCATAGCTTTTCAGGCGACAGTGCCGATTACGCCAACATTGGCAGCCAGACCACACTCAGCGCACCCGGCGGCGGTTGCGGCACCTTGTCCAGCATGTGCGTGCCAGATCAGACCCTTGATGGTCCGGCGATCTACTCGCTCGGAAACACAGGGCTGACTCAGCCCTTGCAAGACACCTATGCACTGAAGCGCGGTACTAGCATGGCAGCTCCTCATGTGTCCGGCACCATAGCGCTGATGCTTTCGCTTAACCCTGCGCTGACACGCGCAGAAGTGATATCGCTGTTGCGCAGCTCGGCGCGGCCTTTTCCAGTCAGCAGTGCCTGCGCCATGACGGCCAATAATGGTTTGTGTGGTGCGGGTCTGTTGGATGCGCGCGCGGCCCTGATGGCGATTGCGCCGGCGGTCCAGCTGACGCTACAGAATCAAGTCGTTGCGCCAGCTGCGAATGTACTGTTGACTGGCAGCGCGATCGCTCCCGCTGGCCGTAGTCTGGTCAGTTATGAGTGGCATGCAGCCAGCTCGAATCCTTACCCAGTCGCGCTGCAGAATGCCCATACCCTGAATGCCAGTTTTATTGCGCCGGCTAGCGGCACCTATTCATTCACGCTGAGCGTCACGGATAGTGCTGGTGTGGTCGGCAGTGCAAATGCCAGCGTCAGAGTAAATAGTCTGCCGCTGCTGCTGCCGCCACCGGCGCAGCGGGTGAATCTGGGTGCCACACTGAGACTGCAATTGAAGGCCAGCGATGCTGATGGTGATGCGCTGGTTTTTCACGCCGCATCCTTGCCGCCCGGTGCAAATTTGTCCGCCAGTGGTCTGCTGTTGTGGGCTCGTGCTGTACCGGCGGGTGATCAGAGCATCACCTGGTATGCCAGTGATGCGGATGGCAGTAGTGCACCCGGCCAGATACTGATCACGGTGACAGACACGCTGGCCGTCAGCACCGCAGCACCGGCCGGTAGTGGTGGCGGTGGCAGTATGCAGGGTGACTTGCTGCTGATTATTGGTGCCCTGCTCGCAATAGGAAAAAGGCTGTTTCAAGCTTGAGCCCGCGACATCGCTGCCTGCTGGTATCCGGACTGGCCTTAGTGTGTGCGGGATTATTGGTGTGGCCTGCCTCACTTAGCTATCTGATGTGGGAACGGGCTGCACTGAGTCAGTATCAGTACTGGCGGCTTTTGAGCGCACATCTGGTTCATCTGAGTATTCAGCATCTGGCTTTCAATCTCTTGGGTCTGTATGTGCTGTCCGAATTATTGTGGGATCGATTCACTGCCAGCGAATGGATGTCACTCTGTGTATTCAGCGCCTTAGCTATCAGCAGTTTATTCTGGCTGTTTGAACCGCAGCTGCTCTGGTACGCGGGTTTGTCAGGCGTGTTGCACGGATTATGGGCAGGCATGGCGCTGCTGGGCTGGATGCGCACACGCAGGGTGCTATTTTTTGCTGCATTGCTCGCTCTGGGCCTCAAACTCATTTGGCTGAATGGTGTGAAGCTTGATGTGCCTGTGGTCAGCATCGCGCATGTGTATGGTGCAGCCGCCGGACTGCTATGGGCCGGTCTGCGACGGTTTACTGAATCTGTCCGCACAGTTTTACTTAAACGGTTTGCACCGCTTCGATGAAACGGTTTGCACCGCTTCGATGAAACGGTTTGCCGTTTTACTCAAACGGTTCACACCGTTTTGCTGAAACGGTTTGCCGTTTTACTCAAACGGTTCACACCGTTTTGCTGAACGAATGAACGTTTTCGTTTAAAATAACGGGCTGTCAAGGAGCGTTGCGACGGGAATCCTCCCGCCAGGCTTGACCAGTCAACACTGCAACTGCGCTCACGTTACTTTTTTTCTCAGAAAAGGAGGGCGTGATGAGCGCCGTACTAAAATCCAATAGCACCCACGATTACCACGTTGCCGATATCAGTCTTGCCGACTGGGGTAACAAGGAAATGCGTATCGCCGAAACCGAAATGCCTGGACTGATGGCTATTCGTCAGGAGTTTGCAAAAACTCAGCCACTCAAAGGCGCACGCATTACCGGTTCGCTGCACATGACCATTCAGACCGCTGTCCTGATCCAGACCCTCGAGGCACTGGGCGCTCAGGTGCGCTGGGCATCGTGCAATATCTACTCCACTCAGGATCACGCTGCAGCCGCTATCGCCGCTGCCGGCACACCGGTGTTTGCCTACAAAGGCGAATCACTGGAAGAGTACTGGGATTACACCCACCGCATTTTCGAATGGGCTGATGGCGGTTATTCGAACATGATTCTGGACGATGGCGGCGATGCCACCCTGCTGCTGCATCTGGGCACACGTGCAGAAAAAGATTTGAGCGTACTGGACAAGCCTGATTCTGAAGAGTCCATCTGCCTGTTCAATTCGATCAAGAACAAACTCTCGACCGATCCGACCTGGTATTCAACCAGTCTGGCGCAAGTCAAGGGCGTGACCGAAGAAACCACCACCGGTGTGCATCGCCTGTATCAGATGCACAAAGAAGGCAAACTGGCTTTCCCGGCAATTAACGTCAATGACTCCGTCACCAAATCGAAATTCGACAACCTGTATGGCTGCCGTGAATCGCTGGTCGATGGCATCAAGCGCGCTACCGACGTCATGATCGCCGGTAAAGTCGCCGTGGTGGCAGGTTATGGTGATGTGGGCAAGGGCTCGGCGCAGGCACTGCGCGCCTTATCGGCTCAGGTCTGGGTGACAGAAGTCGATCCTATCTGCGCACTGCAGGCAGCGATGGAAGGCTATCGCGTGGTGACCATGGATTATGCGGCTGAACATGCCGACATCTTCGTCACTGCCACCGGCAACTATCATGTGATCACACATGAGCACATGAAGCGCATGAAAGATCAGGCCATCGTTTGCAACATCGGTCACTTCGACAATGAAATCGAAGTCGATGCACTCAAAGCCTACACATGGGACAACATCAAGCCGCAGGTTGATCACATCATCTTCCCGGATGGTAAGCGCATCATCCTGCTGGCTGAAGGCCGACTGGTGAATCTGGGTTGCGGCACTGGCCATCCATCGTATGTGATGAGCTCGTCGTTTGCGAACCAGACCATCGCGCAAATTGAACTGTTTACCCGCACTGCGGAATATCCTGTCGGTGTCTACACCCTGCCTAAGCACCTCGACGAAAAAGTCGCGCGCCTGCAGCTGAAGACCCTGAATGCTCAACTCACCGAGCTGACGGATGAGCAGGCTGGTTATATCGGCGTCAAGAAAGTGGGCCCGTTCAAGCCCGAGCACTACCGCTACTAAGTCGACCTCAGACGGCCAGTTTTTGGCCTGGATAGGCTGTGCATCCTTTGTCACTGACAGCTGATGCACAGCCTTCATCGATACAAACTGACACCATGCGCCTGCTGCTGCTCTGGCTGATTAATACTGCTGCCATCCTGGCACTGCCTCACCTGCTTGAATCGGTGCGGGTAGACAGCCTGTCATCAGCCTTCATGGCGGCACTGGTACTTGGTCTGGTCAACACCGTGATACGTCCGATTGTGATTTTGCTGACCTTGCCCGTCACCTTCCTGAGTCTGGGCTTGTTCATCTTCATCATCAATGGACTGATGTTCTGGGTGGTGGCTGACCTTGTCACTGGTTTTCAGGTCGCCAGTTTTGGTTCGGCCGTGCTGGCCGCATTCGTCTACAGTGTTTTATCGTGGCTCATGTCTGCGATTCTGATCAGAAAATAAATGGCACACCACAGCTACAGCATCGAATTTTTTCCGCCCAAGACCCCCGAGGGTGCAGAAAAACTGCGCGCTACGCGCAAGCAATTCGCCGAACTCAGGCCTGAGTATTTTTCCGTCACCTTCGGTGCTGCCGGTTCGACTCAGGCTGGCACGCGCGACACCGTGTTTGAAATTCACAATGAAGGCCTGAAGGCGGCACCGCACTTGTCCTGCATAGGCCGTTCGCGCGCTGATCTGCGCGAGATACTGCGTGAATATCAGGCGCATGGCATTCGTCAGGTGGTGGCCTTGCGTGGTGATTTGCCCAGTGGTTTTGGCGGCTCTTCGGGTGAGCTGACCCATGCCAGCGAGTTGATTGAATTCATACGCGCAGAAAGCGGCGACTGGTTTCATATTGAAGCAGCGGCCTATCCGGAGATGCATCCGCAGGCGAAGTCGCCGCAGGATGATTTGCAAAATTTTGTGCGTAAGGTGAAAGCCGGTGCCAACTCGGCCATTACGCAGTATTTTTATAATGCCGATGCCTATTTCCGTTTTGTGGATGAGGCACATAAGGCCGGTGTCGATGTGCCTGTGGTGGCCGGCATTATGCCGATAACTAATTACACACAACTGATGCGTTTTTCAGATATGTGCGGTGCCGAGATACCGCGCTGGATACGTCTGAAGCTGGCCAGTTATGGTGATGACAGCGAATCCATCCGTGCCTTCGGTCTGGATGTGGTGACCCGGATGTGCGAGCAGCTGCTTGAAGGCGGCGCGCCTGGCCTGCATTTTTATACACTGAATCAGGCTGCGCCCACGATGGCGATCTGGCAGCGTCTGGTCAATCGGTAAAGATCACATCCAGCGGCATATCGTAGCGATCCGCTGCAAAACTGACCCTGGTGAATGCATAGGCCACACCCCATGCTTTCGGTCGGGGCTGCTGTGCCAGCGTGCGGTCGAAATAACCGCCGCCATAGCCCAGACGCAGATTGTGTGAAGTAAATCCCACGCAAGGCGCAATCACCGCATCAGGCATAAGAAACTGCTCACGCGCTGCCGGTGCCAGGGTGCCACTGGCATCTCGCGCCAGCACATCACCTTGCTGCCAGCGCACAAAGGATAGCGGCTGCTGTTTGTTCAGTACCACGGGCATGGCAATGATGACACCCTGTTCGGCCAGAGCCGCATACAAGGCGGAGAGATCGGGCTCACCTGCCATCGCCAGATAAGCACCCAGCACCCTGACCGGATGCGCCTGCAGCCAGTCTGCCAGACGGGCGAGTATGCGTGCATCGGCCTGCGTCTTGACATCAGGCGCCAGCGAGCGACGTGCTGCCAGCAGATGGCGACGCAATTCAGCTTTGCTTGCAAGATTTTCCATTGTTCAAAAAGAGGGCAGTACTGCCGATTCATTGCAGCAGTGCATGCTATTCTAAAGAATGTATTTAATCACCGAAATTTTTATTTGAAGCAGGTCAGATGATGTGGAATACCCCGTGGCTTGTCAGACTGCTCTTGTGCGTAAGTAGTGTGGCACTGGTGCAGCCTGTGCCCGTTTATGCAGTGCACCGCGTGCCCTTTTTTGTGTCCGGCCCCGATGCAGATTTTCTGGCGCTGCGTGAGGCATCTCTGCGCGGCGATACCGGTGATGCGGGCCGTCTGTCAGCGCGACTGACTGATTACCCTATACCTTCCTATGTTGAGTATTACCGGCTCTATCCGCGGCTGGTAGCTGCGCCGGAAGGTGAGGTGCGCAGTTTCCTGAACCGTTACGATGGCACAGCGATAGCTGATCGTCTGCGCAATGACTGGCTCTTGATACTCGGACGTTCGCGCGACTGGCGTCTGTTTGACGAGCAATATCCCTTGTTCGTATTGAATGACGATACTCAGGTCAAATGCTATGCACTGTCATCACGGCAAGCCAAAGGTGAAAATGTCGCTAAGGCCGCGCGCGAATTACTGGTGCAGCCAAAATACTATGGCGAAGCCTGTGTCGATCTGATTTCCCGACTGAACCAGAGCAAGCAATTCAGTGAATTGGATGTCTGGCATCAGGTGCGCATTTCGGTTGAATATGGAATGCTGGGCACGGCACGCCGCGTTGCCAATAGTCTGGATGTCCCGGAAAAGCAGCTGATGCAGGCCATAGATAAACCAGCTGCCGTGCTCGATCGCGGTGTCAGCGGTGTGCGTGCCACGCGTGAACTGTTTTTGATCGCGTTGGGTCGCATGGCGCGTGATCATCAGGACAAGGCCATCAAGGCACTCGAAAAATCGCAGTCACGACTGACACAGGAAGAACAGGCCCAGGCCTGGGCGCAGATCGCCTTGCCCGCTTCACTGGCATTATCTAAAGACGCGCCGGCATACTGGCGCAAGACCTGGGACGCCAGTTTGTCGCAAGATGGTTTTCAATGGCGCATACGCACGGCCTTGCGTACTGGTGACTGGCCTATGGTGGCCAAAGGCATAGACAGCATGCCGCGTGATTTGCAAAGAGACCCGACCTGGATTTACTGGCGTGGTCGTGCGCTACTGACGCAGGGCAGCGTCGAAGAAGCGAATAAATATTTTCAGCAGATCGCAGGACAGCATCATTTTTATGGCCTGCTCGCTTCCGAAGAACTGGGTCTGCCTATCGTCGCGCCGCCGCGTCCTACGCCCTCCCGAAGCGATGAAATAGCAGAAGCAGCGGCCAACCCCGGTTTTCGCAATTCTCTGAAATTCTTTGATCTGGAATTGCGCTACGAAGGCAACCGTGAATGGAACTGGCAGTTGCGCAAACTGAGTGAACGTCAGTTGCTGGCTGCCGGAGAATTTGCGCGTCAGAGCGAAGTGCTGGATCGCATGGTCACCACAGCCGAGCGCGCCAAGGTAGAGCTGGATCTCACGCACCGTTATCCAACGCCGCATGATGACATCATGCATAGCGCCACCTATGCGATTGGTCTCGATAAGGCATGGGTGTATGGATTGATACGCCAAGAATCACGTTTCGTGAAAGCAGCGCGTTCCAATGTCGGTGCCTCAGGCCTGATGCAGATCATGCCGAACACAGCCAATTACGTCGCACGCAAGATAGGCATGACTGGCTTTTCGCTCAGCAGCCTGAATGACATACGAACCAACATTACCCTCGGCACTCAGTATATGAATATGGTGCTCACCAACCTTGGCGGTTCGCAAACGCTGGCCACAGCGGCCTATAACGCCGGCCCCAGCCGTCCGCGCTTATGGCGTTCGCTGCTGGATAAGCCTATCGAGGGTGCGATCTTTGCTGAAACGATTCCTTTTTCCGAAACCCGTGGCTATGTAAAAAATGTGTTGGCCAATGCCACCTGGTATGCAGCTCAATTCGATAAAAAGCCGCCATCGCTGAAGGCAAGATTAGGTACGATATCGCCGCGCGATGCTAATTTTTCCGAGCTCGGCGATCTTCCCTGAGGTAATGCATGCGACATGAAACAATTTTAGTAGTCGGCGGCACAGGTTTCATAGGCAGTCACCTCGTCGCGCGTCTGGCTGCCGAAGGTCGTAATGTCATGCTCGTGACGCGTCGCTATGATCGCGCACGACCCTTCCTGGTTTTGCCTACCGTGCAAATCATCGAAGGCGATATTTTCGATGAAAAATTTCTGTATGGTTTGTTGCCGCAAGCCGATGCCCTCATCAACTTGGTCGGTGTGCTGCATTCCAAATCAGGGCAACCCTGGGGGCCGCAGTTTGAAAGGGCGCATGTAGCATTGCCGCGTCTGCTGGCTGCGGCCTGCCAGAAGCACGGCGTGCAACGCTGCCTGCATATGTCCGCACTCGGTGCGGGTGCAGATGCGCCTTCCATGTACCAGCGCTCCAAAGCGGAGGGTGAAAAAATCATGCTGCAGGCCAGTGGCCTGCAAGTGACTTCTTTCAGGCCTTCGGTGGTGTTCGGTCCGGAAGATCAGTTTTTAAATCTGTTTGCTCGTCTGCAGTTCTTGCTCCCGGTGCTGGCCATGGGCGGACTGGATGCAAAATTTCAGCCTGTGTATGTAGGTGATGTCGCTGATGCTTTTGTACGTACATTGGATGAGGTGAGCACCTATGGCAAGACCTATGAATTGCCCGGCCCGCATATATACACGCTGCGTGAGCTGATCAAACTGGCAGGCAAATACAGTGGTCATGAACGGCCTCTGATCGCTTTGCCACGTGCGCTGGCGCGTTTGCAGGCCTGGATGCTGGAGTATGTGCCCGGTGGCCCTTTGATGAGTCGTGACAATATCGATTCCATGCAGGCCGACAATGTCGCCCATGACGAGTATCCCGTGCCGGCTGTCTGGCAGCCGGTGTCGCTGGAAGCCGTAGCACCGACCTATCTTTCGCCTCATTCAAGATGAGCAGCGCTGTAAAAACTTATATCGTTGGTGGCGCAGTGCGCGATGCACTGTTGGGTTTGCCCGTGCAGGACCGTGATTATGTCGTTGTCGGTGCCACGCCTGAATTCATGCATGCGCAAGGCTATCTGCCGGTAGGTAAAGATTTCCCCGTGTTTCTTCATCCTGAAAGCAAGGAAGAATATGCGCTCGCCCGCACTGAGCGCAAAACAGCGCCGGGTTATGCCGGCTTTGCCTTTCATGCGGCGGCAGATGTCACGCTGGAGCAGGATTTGCAGAGACGGGATTTAACCATCAATGCGATCGCTGAAGACAGCGATGGCAGTCTGATCGATCCCTATGGCGGTCGTGCCGATCTGGAGCGAAAAATCTTTCGCCATGTCTCGCCTGCGTTTGCAGAAGACCCGGTGCGTATCTTGCGCGTGGCACGCTTCGCTGCACGCTTTGCGGAATTCACGATAGCTCCTGAGACCCTCGCCCTCATGCAGTCCATGGTGGCCTCGGGCGAGGTGGATGCACTGGTGCCGGAACGTGTGTGGCAGGAGTTGTCGCGCGGCTTGATGGAAGCGACGCCATCACGCATGTTTGATGTGCTGCGCGCCTGTGGTGCGCTGGCGCGCATACTGCCTGAGCTGCAGGCCTTGCACGGTGTGCCACAGCCCGCGCAATACCATCCTGAAATCGACACCCTGGTGCATGTGATGATGGTGATTGATACTGCCGCACAGCGAGAGACATCACTGGCCATACGAATTGCCGCATTGATGCATGACTTAGGCAAAGGCAGCACACCGCCTGAAGACTGGCCACGCCATATTGCGCATGAGGCGCGTAGCGCAGCATTGGCTGAAGCGGTTTGCAGGCGGCTTAAAATTCCGAATGAGGTGCGTGATCTGGCGGTCATGACAGCGCGCGAACATGGCAATGTGGGTCGTGCACTTGAATTGCGCGCCAATACCATGCTGAAGCTATTCGAGCGCTGTGATGCCTTTCGCAAGCCAGAGCGTTTTCTCGCCATGTTGCAGGCATGCGAGTGCGATCATCTCGGACGTACTGGCTATGAGCATCAGCCCTTCCCTCAGGCGCAACATCTGCAGACAGGCTTGCTAGCTGCACAGTCGGTCAACGCAGGCGCTATTGCGGCGCAGGTGATGGCAAAGTCACCGGATAAGGCGGCTGAGTCTATCGCCGCAGCGATACATGCTGCCAGAATAACGGCCATCGAGGCCGCCATAAAAAAAGCGAACCCGTCAGACTGAACGGATCCGCTGGCATCTCAATGGCTTAGCGCTGTATGGCTTTAGTGTGCGGGCTTATCCTGCATCATGCCGGCGCGTACTTCTTCCTGAGTCAGTTTGCCATCCTTGTTTTTATCCAGCTTGTCGAAGTCACGCGAGAGTCGCGTCATTTTTGCCGCATCGACTTCTGCCTTGGTGAGTGCGCCATCACCATCTTTATCGGCCGCTTTCCAGCGCTCATTCATGCTTTCATGCATTTTTTCTCGCATGGCTTTGTGATGCGCCTGCATTTCTTCTTTTGAAATGAAGCCATCTTTATTGGTGTCGATGTCAGTAAACATTTTGTCGGCACCTTCGCGCGCTTCTTCGCGGCTGATGCGTCCATCATGGTCTTTGTCAAATTGTTCAAACATGGGTGGCATGTGATCGCCATGCATATCATCATGCATGCCCCCCTTGTGATGGTCTGCCATGGCGAAGCTGCTCATCAGCAGGCCGGTGGCGAATAGGATTACACGGGAATTTGTTTTCATGGCTAGCCTTTCGAAAGATGTGAACGGTACTGCGGCATTGATAGTCGCGTATGCACGATAGCGGTAAGCATGGCTTTTACGGCTTGTTACAGAATCAGCGTTTGATCTTTCTGCGTGTTTACGCCTTGCTGAGTTGTTTTATGAGAATTTTTGAACTGATTTAATTCCCATAAGCATGTAAAAGGAATTGCTGCAAAGCTTCAGCCGGCGAACTCATGGGTCGTTTCGGATGCCACAGTGCACCCACTTCCATTGGAGGCACCAGATCCATGATGGGCCGCGCTTCTATGCGTTTGCCTTCCAGTGACCAGGGACGAAACACCATATCCGACAGCGCCGTGACACCAAAGCCATGCGCTACCAGCCCTCGCACCGCTTCTATGGACAGCGTGCGGAACACGATATTTGGCTGAATGCGGCGTGATTTCCAGTAAGCCAGTGTCGATGCTTCTGCTTCATCGGCCGTCACCATGATGTAGGGATGTTGCGCAATATCCTTGAGTGAGGGTGAGGTCAGTCGCGCCAGCGGATGACCCGGTGCCACCCATAACTGCCGGCGCGAGCGCACCAGCACCGCATGAGCAAAGCGGCTGAGTTTCTGTATATTGGACAGAATGGCCACGCCCAGATCCACCTCGCCGTTTAATACCGCCCGCTCTATCTCCGCTCTGTCCATATCGCGTAAATCGATTTCTACCTCCGGATAACTGGCCCTGAAGCGGGCCAGCAGATCAGGCAATAAATAGCCCAGCACCGTGTAAGACGCGGCCAGACTGACGGTGCCCTGGAGTTGCTTGGTACGAAAACGGGGTTTGTGCGTTGCATCACGAACGGAGTCAAGAATGTGACAGGCGTGATGGAAAAAATCCTGACCATCGGCCGTCAGCGATACGCCCTGCGCCTGCCGCTCGAACAGACGCACGCCCAGCTCTTTTTCCAGCGCCTGCACGGCATTGGTAATAGCAGACTGCGACACACTTTCGCTCGATGCCGCCATAGAAAACTGGCCATTGCGCGCTGCAGCGACGAAGTAGCGCAACTGTCTCAGGGTAACGTTATTGATGGACATGATGGTGGCTAAGCTAGACAATGGGGTATGTGATTTTCGGATACAAGCCTTCTGTATTTGTGATTTTACGATACCTCGCAGACTACCTATACTGAAGCACAAACATATAAAGCACGGAGACTTCATGAACGCACCGCTCGCCCAACCGCTGGAGCCGGGTTCTATTTCCCTAGATGACAAATACACGCTGGAACGTGGCCGTGTTTTTATGACAGGCACGCAGGCGCTGATACGGCTGGCCATGATGCAGAGGCAGCGCGATCGGGCTGCCGGCCTGAACACCGCAGGATTCATCAGTGGTTATCGTGGCTCCCCACTGGGCAGTGTGGATCAGACAGCGGCCAAGGCAAAAAAATATCTGGACGCGCATCAGGTGAAATTTGTACCGGGCGTGAATGAAGATCTGGCAGCAACGAGTATCTGGGGTACACAGCAAGTCAATCTCTTCCCCGGTGCGACCGTTGATGGTGTGTTTTCCATGTGGTACGGCAAAGGCCCCGGCGTCGATCGCAGCGGCGATGTGTTCAAGCATGCGAATGGCGCGGGCACCTCGCCGCAGGGCGGTGTGTTGGTGCTGGCCGGTGATGATCATGCGGCCAAGTCTTCGACCAATGCACACCAGAGCGAACACATACTCAAGGCCTGTGGCATACCGGTGCTGTATCCCTCCTCGGTTCAGGAATATCTGGACTATGGTCTGCATGGCTGGGCAATGAGCCGTTACACCGGATTATGGGTGGCGATGAAATGCGTGACTGATGTGGTCGAATCAGGCGCGACAGTCGACATTGATCCTGAGCGCGTGAAAATTGTGCTGCCCGAAGATTTTGATTTGCCTGCAGGCGGACTGAATATTCGCTGGCCTGATGCCGTGCTGGATCAGGAAGAGCGGCTGGTGAATTACAAATGGTATGCGGCGCTGGCGTATGCGCGCGCAAATAAACTCAATCGCATTATCTGGGACAGTCCGAATGCGCGTTTCGGCATTCTGACAGCGGGTAAGTCGTATCTGGATACGCGTCAGGCGCTGGAAGATCTGGGTATTGATGAAAAGGTGGCGCACGACATAGGTCTGCGCCTATACAAGGTCGGTATGAGCTGGCCGCTGGAAGCGGATGGCGTACGCGCATTCGCTACTGGTCTGGAAGAAATTCTGGTGGTAGAAGAAAAGCGCCAGCTGCTGGAATACCAGCTCAAAGAAGAACTTTATAACTGGCGTGATGATGTGCGTCCGCGTGTGGTCGGCAAATTTGATGACACTGGTGAATGG
>CAIQLE010000021.1 GCA_903872555.1 uncultured bacterium | reverse complement strand
ACTCCACGAAACATGAAACATCAATGAAACAATTCTTCAGCGGGCATTCCCTTATCAACTCGTTATGATCCGACCTCCTCATCCCCAGCGCGACGCTGCTGCCAAACCAGTTTTCTGGACGGTGTCGATCTCACGGCTGTTCGATCTGTTTCGCGATATCACGGTGGAATTCGACGACCGAGCCACCATTGTTCCCATCCCTTTGGGCTTTGAAGAAGCCGTTGCACACATCAGAGAGCGTCTGCAAACAGAACGTTGCGATGCTGTGATTGCCGCCGGATCGAATGCGGCTTATCTGAAAAGCCGGCTCTCCATACCCGTTGTCATCGCGAAGGCCAGTGGCTTTGATGTGATGCAGGCACTGGCACGGGCGCGCAAGATTGCTCCGGAAATTGGTCTGATCAATTATCAGGAAACACTGACTGAGCTGGCCGAGTTTCAGCAAACCTTTGCTCTACCCATCATGCAGCGCAGCTACGTGACGGTAGAAGATGCGCGCGCCCAGATCAATGAGATGAAAGCGGCGGGCATCAAGGCCATTGTCGGCGCTGGTTTAATCACGGATCTGGCAGAAGAAGCCGGACTTGCAGGCGTCTTCGTTTATTCATCGGCTTCCATTCGACAGGCGTTTGAAGATGCCTTCGACATTGCCAGCGCAACGCAATTGGATATGCCCCTACGCCGCCATGAGCGCGCCACCAGCAGCCTGCGCGCCCGGCATGTACTGGCTGATCTGCGCGGGGAATCTGAAGCCATGCAGGCATTGCGACAAACCGTGTCTCTGTATGCAAAATCACCGGCTACGGTGTTGATTGAAGGCGAGACCGGCACGGGCAAAGAACTGGTCGCTCAGGCGATACATAGGGAAAGCATGCGTCTGCCCGGTGGCGCGCGGCCTTTCGTTGCGGTCAATTGCGGCGCAATTGCGGAATCACTGCTGGAGTCAGAATTATTTGGCTATGAAGAAGGCGCCTTTACCGGATCACGCCGGGGCGGACATGCGGGTCTGTTTGAAGCCGCGCATCGCGGTACCTTGTTTCTGGATGAAATAGGTGAGATGCCCTTAGCCTTACAAACACGTTTATTGCGCGTGCTGGAAGAAAAAGAAATTGTACGCGTTGGTGGCACGCGCCCCTTAGCGGTTGATGTGCGCATCATCAGCGCTACGCACTGCCAACTGGAGGAGCGTGTCGCGAAAGGACAGTTTCGGGCGGATTTGTTTTACCGACTGGGTGTCTTGCGATTGTCGATTCCTCCTTTGCGAGAACGCAGAGAAGACATACTCTCACTGGCAGAGTGGTTCCTGAAAAATGCGCTGGCAGAAATGAATGTGCGCCCTAACGCCAATCTGCATGCTGAATTACAGGCCTGCGGTTCCGCATTGCTGGGATGGCGCTGGCCGGGCAATGTGCGAGAACTACGTAATCTGATGCAACGCATCGCTCTCTTCCTTGCGGCAGAACCTCTGCAGGCCCTGACACCCGGCTTCATAGGGAAACTGGCTCCTGAACTGACTTCATCTGCGAAAGAAGCTCCTGTACACGTCAGGAACGAAGCTTCTATGAGTGAACTGATGCAACGCTATGATGGCAATCGCGCAGCAGTGGCTGAGCATCTGGGTATTAGCCGCACCACGCTGTGGCGTAAGCTGAAAGCTGCGGGGCTCTGAGCCAAGTCAGATAGCTAAAGATTTTCCTACTCATGCCGATAGCTTTAGTGAACGGGATAAATGTTCTCGAGCATCTCTACAGAGAACCGCATGAATAACAAGCGTATGGAAAAAATTGTGATCTTGGCTGCTGCCGGTAAGCGTGAAGGCACGCATGAATGGACGCCAGGTTCAGATGTACAGTCGCTGTGGAAGCGCCATGGATGGACGCCGCCCAGCGAGAAGCGCGGTCGCATAAGCCACACGCCGCCGAATGCTCAAAGCGAGTTCCCTAAAAAGCTGCGTCTGGTACGCGGATAAGGACTCACACAAGCAAGCCGTTCGCGCGATGCGAACGACCTCTCCTTAGAGCCTGTCTCGTTAGGTCGATGGCAAGACGGCAGCGGTGCAGACAGTACGAGTAGTACGGCAAACTGCTGACAACGCCGGCAGCGGCCTAACGAGACAGGCTCTTAGTCGTCCTTGCCGCCTTCTATACCTAATTCCTGAATTTTGCGCGTAATCGTATTGCGCCCTATCCCCAGCCGAACCGCCGCATCATTCTTGCGTCCATGCGTATGTTTCAGCGCCGTTTTGATCAAAGCCGATTCAAACTGACGTCCTAATGCATCCATCACTTCTGGTTTGCCTGCTGACAGCATCTGCGCTGCTTCAGCTTCCAGCATCATGATCCAGCTGCCCGGTTCGGGAGCAGCGCCCACCATGACGGAAGGCGTTGCTTCACGCAAGGAAGCTGCATACACATCGGTATTCAATAAGGCCGCTGGCACTGTTCCTGCGACTAAGTTGATGGCTGATGCGGCGGCTGGAGCATCGATCAGTTCAGCCGGCAAATCTTTGATCTCTACTGTCTGGCCCGGCGCCATGACGGTGATCCAGTTACACAGATTCTCAAGCTGACGTACATTCCCCGGCAAATCCATCCCTGCTAGAAACTGCATGGCATGATCGGACAGGCGCTTGACTTCAACACCGAGCTGGCGCGCACTCTGCGCCAGGAAATAGCGCGCAAGGATAGGGATATCTTCACGACGCTCACGCAAGGAAGGCAGGCGCAGGCGAATCACATTCAGACGGTGATACAAATCTTCGCGGAACAGACCTTCTCTTACGCGCTGCTCAAGGTTCTGGTGCGTTGCTGCAATCACGCGCACATTGGCTTTGAGTGACTGATGACCGCCGACACGATAGAAATGTCCGTCCGACAGCACACGCAAAAGCCGCGTCTGCAAATCAAAAGGCATGTCACCGATTTCATCCAGAAACAGTGTGCCGCCTTCAGCCTGTTCGAAGCGACCGCGCCGCGTTGTCTGCGCGCCGGTAAACGCCCCGCGTTCATGACCAAATAATTCGGATTCCAGCAAATCTTTAGGAATCGCTGCGGTGTTCAATGCAATGAAAGGCTGTGCTGCGCGCGGGCTATGTTTGTGCAAGGCACGGGCGACCAATTCTTTGCCTGTGCCGGATTCGCCTGTGATCAGTACCGTCACATGCGATTGCGACAGCCTTCCGATAGCCCGAAACACATCCTGCATCGCTGCGGCCTGACCAAGGATTTCAGGATTCTCGGCTGCGGCCTGTTCTCCATCAGATTCGCGCAGGCTTTCTTCCAGCGCACGCCGTATCAGCTCTACTGCTTTATCCAGATCAAAGGGCTTGGCCAGATATTCGAATGCACCGCCCTGAAACGCCGATACAGCCGAATCCAGATCAGAAAAAGCCGTCATGACGATGACGGGCAAGCCCGGATGGCTTTGCTTGACGATTTGCAGCAATTCAAGGCCGGATTCACCTGGCATACGTATATCGGATACCAGCACCTGAGGTGTGCTGGATTGCAGTGCCTCGACGACATCGCGGACATTCGAAAAACTCCGGGTCGCCAGGCTCTCGCGCGCCAGTGCTTTCTCTAGTACCCAGCGTATTGATTCGTCGTCGTCTACTATCCAGATTGGTTTCATGTGCGTCTTTATGGGTCTCGCGTGTCTTTATTAAGCACCAATATGGTGCTTTTTCACATAAGCTTTGCGTAGTCCCGATAAACGCGCTGAAACGCTATTTATCAGGGCAAGGCAATCAGTATGCGGAAATCGGTAGATCCGGGCCGGCTTTCGCATTCAATCACACCTGAATGCTGCTGAATGAAGGTCTGAGCCAGTGTGAGACCCAATCCACTTCCGCCATCTCTGCCGGATACCAGTGGATAGAAAATTCTGTCCTTCAGTTCAGCCGGAATTCCCGGGCCGTTGTCGATGATATGCAAGTCTAGTGCCAGCCTATATCGAACCTTTGCGAGGGTGATCGAACGAGCAATGCGACTACGGAAGATAATTTCAGCGTCTCCCTTAGCCATACGGGGAGCCAGCGCCTGAGCTGCGTTATGAGCAATATTCAGTACGGCCTGAATCAACTGCTCCTTATCGCCCCGGAAATCAGGCAGTGACAAGTCGTAATCACGCTTGATGGTCAGACCCTGAGGAAATTCAGCCGTGATCAGGCTGCGCACGCGCTCGAAAACCTCATGAATATTCACGTCCCCAACAATCTGTGGCCGTCGGTGCGGCGCCAGCAACCTGTCGACCAAGGTCTGTAAACGATCGGATTCCTTGATGATGACTTGCGTGTATTCACGCAAGTCCTTCAGGTCATGACCTGGCAACTCCAGTTCCAGCAGCTGCGCTGCGCCACGAATGCCGCCCAGCGGGTTCTTGATTTCATGGGCAAGATTACGGATCAGTTCTTTGTTCGCCTGAGTCTGATCGAGAATGCGCTCTTCACGGTCGAGCTTCATTTTCTGCACGTTCTCGCGCAACTCGATCAAGACGGGATTATCCGGGTCATCCAGTACAGTAATGATCACATTCACTTGCAGTGGCACCCGCCCTACCCGTTCCAATACCAGATCTTCGCGCATCTCATCAAAGCGGTGCCTGCGCGCCTGATCGAAAATCATGGCCAGCTTGTCGCCATTCAGAAACAACTCTGCCAGACGCTGGTGATGCAAAACCTTGAAGGAATTCTCCATCAAAGTTTCTGCGGCAGGGTTGGCATAAGTGATACAGCCTTCCGAATTGAGAATAAGTACTGCGGAAGCCAGCAGGTCCAGACCGCCGAGAGAAGTAGCGAGGATGTTCACGTTAACCCTGATCAAAATGAAGCAAAAAGCCTTAGGCCAGTTAGCCTTACGCCAAAAAAGCAAAGGGCCGCAACGCGGCCCTGAAAAAGTATCTGCGTACTGCCTATTTTAAATTACCAATCTCCCGTTTCAGCGCTTCTATGTTTTTCTCTGTGCGCATCAATTCCTCTTTCATCATGGCGACGCGCTCCTGATACTTCGCATAGTTGCGCTCGCCGCCCTGACGCTCAGGCTCACCGTTTTGATATTCCCGCTTCAGGTCGGCCAGCTTGGTCTCTTCAGAACGCACTTCGTCCATCAATATCTGCATGCGATCCTGATCACGACGCTTCTGTATCTGACTGTCTATACGGGGAAAGGCTGTATCACCCAGGCTGGCCTTGGCCTGCTGATTCGATCCAGCTGTCTGCGCTGAACCCGAGGCCGGGCCGGGTATGGAAGACAAAGGCTCCATGTCCAGCTTGCGACAACCACGGGTGTCCCCGGTATTGCGGTATTCCCTGATGCCATTCGGCTGGGCACACACAAAGACGCCTTCAGCCGCAGCCAGTCCGGTCAGCGTCATGAGGCAAAAGCTTGTTATCAGAAGGTGTTTTTTCATCGCGTAAGCCCATCAGCAAAAGTGACCCTAAAAGTGAGTCGATGCCATTTTTATACCAGAAACCCAAGCACTATATTTGTCATTAAAACAACATTTTGAGCAAAAAAACGGAGTGATTTGCATCACCCCGTTTCTGAAGCATTTCCGGTTTGCGGATTACAGCGAGTAGTACATGTCGAACTCGACCGGATGCGTCGTCATGCGGAAGCGTGTGACTTCCTGCATTTTCAGTTCTATGTAGGCATCCAGCATGGTGTCGCTGAATACGCCGCCGCGGGTCAGGAACTCGCGATCCTTGTCCAGATATTCCAGCGCCTGTTCCAGTGAAGAACAAACGGTTGGGATCTTTGCGTCTTCCTCTGGTGGCAGATGGTACAGATCTTTCGATGCTGCCTCGCCAGGATGGATCTTGTTATGCACACCGTCCAGACCCGCCATCAGCAGAGCTGAGAAGCACAGGTAAGGATTGGCCAGCGGATCAGGGAAACGGGTCTCGATACGGCGACCTTTAGGATTCGCAACGTGTGGAATACGGATCGAAGCCGAACGGTTACGGGCCGAGTAAGCCAGCTTGACCGGTGCCTCGAAGCCTGGAACCAGACGCTTGTACGAGTTGGTACCTGGGTTGGTGATGGCGTTCAGGGCACGTGCGTGCTTGATGATGCCGCCGATGTAGTACAGAGCAAATTCAGACAGACCAGCGTAGCCGTCGCCTGCGAACAGGTTTTTGCCATCTTTCCAGACCGACTGGTGAACGTGCATGCCGGAACCGTTGTCGCCAACGATAGGCTTAGGCATGAAAGTCGCTGTCTTGCCATAAGTGTGAGCCACATTATGAACCACATATTTCAGAACCTGAGTCCAGTCAGCGCGCTGTACCAGCGTCGAGAACTTGGTGCCGATTTCATTCTGGCCTGCGCCAGCCACTTCGTGGTGGTGCACTTCAACCGGAATGCCCAGCGACTCAAGAACCAGACACATTTCCGAACGCATGTCCTGGAAGCTGTCGACGGGTGGCACTGGGAAATAGCCGCCCTTGACGGTCGGACGATGGCCAGTGTTGCCGCCTTCGATTTTCTCGCCTGTGCTCCAGGAAGCTTCTTCGGAATCAATCTTCACGAAGCAACCGGACATATCGACGTTCCAGCGAACACCATCAAAAATGAAGAATTCAGGCTCAGGACCAAAGTAGGCAGTGTCGCCCAGACCTGAGGATTTCAAATACGCTTCAGCGCGTTGAGCGATGGAACGTGGATCACGGTCATAGCCCTTGCCGTCGCCCGGCTCGATGACATCACACTGCATGAACAGTGTGGTCTCTTCCATGAACGGGTCGATATTGGCGGTATTCGGATCAGGCATGAGCAACATGTCAGATGCTTCGATACCCTTCCAGCCTGCGATCGACGAGCCATCGAAGGCATGGCCGGACTCAAATTTGTCCATATCAAAATGGGACACGGGAACTGTCACGTGCTGTTCTTTGCCACGTGTGTCCGCGAAACGAAAATCAACGAATTTAACTTCGTTGTCTTTCACCATTTTCAAGATATCTGCGGCCGTCCTTGCCATGTGAATCTCCTAGATAGATGCGTAGTAAGTTGTGAAAATTGTTTGGGTAATGCCATTGAGCCGACTTGACGCAAGCAAGACGCGCATGCTGCGCGAGGAATGACAATACGACTGGAACTCAGCGCAGGATGATAGCAGATTCCATGCCATCAACCAGTGGTTTCAGACTTTGGAAGGCCCTGCCGGTGGGCAGAGAATTTTCCCTGTCGGAACAAGGGATTGGGCAAGCCGGCCTTTTAAGCCGCGCAATCTGCGACGGGGCAATAATAGTGCGGCCGGACTGAATAGCACTAATTTAGTGCATTTTCTTTTAATCGCACCAATTTAATGCGGCACGTAAAGATTGTTCTTTTGGCAAATTACAGGCAAACGATAATTGGCCGCCTGGTCCGATGATGATTTACTTGAGTGCCGTGAGACTTACCGAGGCACGCTTATTCCTCTTCCTCGAAAGACGCGGTGCCAAACTGCTTGTCCCTGGCTGCGTCTTGCGACAGAAAACTGGCAGCGATACCGAACCAGGCTTCGTTGGGTATGACGCGTTCCGCTATATGCACCAATTCTTCTTCACGCGTCAGTCGGTGAAATAGATGGGCACAGCACTGTTCCAGAGAAGCACAAAAATCTTCAATTACCAGCGCGCCTATACGCACAGCATCGCGTAACTTTGATTGCAATGAGTGCAGTATGGCCAGACTGCTGGCACTCAGGCTCTCAAGCTCATCGATCAGCGAATCGGCCTCATGAGTAAATCGTCGCACAGCAGGAATGACGAACACTTCCATCTTGCGCTGATGACAGTAATGCTCAAACTGGGACAGCCGCTCCAGTATATTTTCCACATCCATACCACTCGCATTCTTGATATTGCGAATGCTGTTCATAATGGCTTGCTGAATCGAAGAAAATGTCCAGCGTGCTTTTTTGTGCTCAAGCTTGATCGTCACGATCGAGTAAGTGGCAGTCAGCATGGTCTTTCCCAAAAAAACGGATCAATCCCCTGCACCGATTGTGTTGGCAATCATCGTCAGGGGATACAAGGTACGGAGAGTTCCGTACGAGGAGACCAGTTTATGAAAAAAGCAAAGCCAGCTGCTTGAGCCTGCGCAAAAATTACTTGTTCAACCTACCTTGACTGCGTGCTCGCGGGTGGCATGAAAAGTCACACCGGGCCAACGCTCTTGTGTGAGCTTAAGATTAACGCCAGAGCTGGCGAGATAAGCGAGATTGCCTGCCGCATCATGCGACAGATTGGCACCGGCAGATGAATTTTCAAAGTCAGCCATCATGCGCTTGTCATCGCAGGATACCCAGCGCGCGCTATTGATGCTGGTTCCTTCAAAGACAGCATCAACACCATATTCATTCATCAGGCGGCTGGCCACAACCTCAAACTGCAAGACGCCTACCGCACCCAAAACCAAGTCTCCGCCATTGACTGGCTTGAAGACCTGTACCGCCCCCTCTTCACCGAGCTGCTGCAGACCTTTATGCAATTGTTTGATCTTGAGTGGATTACGAATACGCACTGAGCGGAAAAAATCGGGAGCGAAATAAGGAATGCCCGTAAATTGCAAGGGCTCGCCTTCAGAGAAACTGTCGCCAATCTGCATATTGCCGTGATTCGGCAGACCGATAATATCGCCCGCATAAGCTTCCTCTACCTGCTCACGCGATGAAGCCATGAAGGTCACGACGGAAGAAACTTTGATCTCGCGATTCAAACGCAAATGCTTTACTTTCATACCGCGCTCAAACCGTCCTGAGCACACACGCAAGAAAGCAATGCGGTCACGATGTGCCGGATCCATATTGGCCTGAATCTTGAACACAAAACCAGTAAATGGCTGCTCGTCGGGTTGAACTGTGCGAACAGTGGCATCCCTGTCACGCGGTGGCTGAGCCCAATCCAATAAGGCATCAAGAATTTCACGCACACCAAAATTATTAATGGCTGAACCAAAAAATACCGGCGTCTGTTTACCCGATAAAAAAGCATCCAGTTCGAAGGGATGCGATGCGCCATGCACCAACTCGACTTCCATCTTCAGCTGCTCTATCTCCAGCGGAAACATTTCTGCCAGACGCGGATTATCGATGCCCTTTAATACTTCGAAGGTCTGATCCGCTTTTTCATTACCTGGTGCGAACAGCATGATCTCATCGCGCAGCAAGTGATACACACCACGGAAAGTTTTGCCCATGCCAATTGGCCAGGTCACCGGTGCGCATTGAATCTCTAGTACAGATTCCAGCTCATCCAGCAATTCCAGTGGATCACGCGTCTCGCGGTCCATCTTGTTCATGAAGGTAATGATGGGTGTATTACGCATGCGGCAGACGTTCAGGAGCTTGATGGTCTGCGCCTCCACACCCTTGGCTGCATCAATCACCATCAGTGCCGAGTCAACCGCCGTCAGAACGCGGTAGGTATCTTCTGAAAAATCCTGGTGTCCCGGCGTATCCAGCAGGTTGACTACGTGGTCACGGTATTCAAACTGCATGACCGAGCTGGCGACCGAAATGCCGCGCTGCTTTTCAATCTCCATCCAGTCTGAAGTGGCATGACGGCCACTCTTTCTGGCCTTGACGGTGCCGGCGAGCTGAATCGCGCCAGAGAACAGCAGCAGTTTTTCAGTCAGCGTGGTCTTACCCGCATCGGGGTGAGAAATGATGCCAAAGGTGCGGCGACGCGCCACTTCACGCGCAATTTGTTCGCGTGGCACGGAGCGCGGAACAGGAGCGCTGTTGTCATCAGTGTGAGGAGATTCGGTATTGCTGACCATGGCGGGCGGGGGAAAAAGTTCAAGAGTCTATAGTCTTTGGGCTCACTAGTCTAACCGGTAAGCCGCTTTTGCCAATTCGGCAGCATACATCAGCCAGAATTTCCATCACCTGTTGACCTCATAATTACTCTCGTAGCGAAGGGAAAGTCCTGCGCGCGCATGAGATGTTCCGGGTTCCATCCATTGAGATGCACGTAGAAAAACAATATGTCGCTGAACTTCGCACGTCAAGTTCATCCAATGGGCAAGGTCTATAGGAGGTGAGTGTTTTGTTTCAGCATGCAAGCGTACCGGCAGAGGACAGTGAAAAACTGATTTACGTTGAACACGTCCCGGCATTTGCAGAACCTGCGCTGGAATCGCTCTACGGTAGTCTGTACGCCTCTTTGCCTCAATTACGTGCATCAGACCTTAAGCAGGTCAGCACGTATGTCGCAAGGCAGGCAGGTCGCCTCTCTGCCCTGTTCCTGTTCAGAATAGCCGGCCGCTCGCTGCGCGTGCTGAATGAAGGCATGCATATAAATCGGACTGAAGCAGAGCGCTTTGCTTCGGTAATATTTCAAGATTATCCTGGCGTCGACCAGATCCACTTCCACGCAATCAGCATCGCCGAGACCATACCTCAACGGGCTGCACTTCGATTTGTCTGCACTGAGGATATGGTGATCGATTTGCCCGAACATGAAGCTGACTACATGTCACGCTTGGGTAAAGCCACACGCAAATCCTTGCGCCGCCATAGGGCGCGTGCCGCAGGTCTGGAACAGCAATTAATGGATGGTGCTGATGCAAATGTATCGCTGATTGAACGCATAATAGAATTCAATCACGCCCGCATGGCCCACAAGCAGCGGTGTTCAGCCCTCGATCAAGCTGCCAGCATGCACCTCATCAGTCTGCTGCGCCAACGCGGCATAGTCAGTGTCATCAGTCTGCACGGGCAGCTATGTGCAGGCACGCTCGCCTGTCGCTTTGGCGATGATATCTATTCATTGGTGAATGCCCACGATATTGCCTGCGACAGCCTGAGCATGGGCAATCTCAGCCGTCACCTCATGATACTGGCTGCGATACGCATGGGTGCCCGTCGCTTCCATTTACTGGGTGGGCACTATGCCAGCAAACATGCCAGCCTTGCCGAGCGAGTCGAGCTGCATCACCTCACACTCTATCGTGACAGGCTATCTTTATGTCTCGATGCAGCAGCTATCACACAGCGTGCTGCGCAGGCTCTGCTTTACCGTTGCCGTGTGAGGCTGGAGGAAGATATGAATAAGCACCCGGCCTCATGGCGTGCACTGGCGATGATGTCTGTGGGCAGAATAATTCGAATTGCCAGACACGCATGGGAGGCATGCTTAGGCCCCCTCAAAACAGCGCCGCCTTAGCGGCTGCGACCGGCTGGCACGGGTTCTGAAGCGACCAGCAAGCTACAGCGCAGTTTCTCAACTAAGAGGGTGTCAGTGCTGCCCCGCCACCAACGCAGCGCCAGTGGTTTTTGTCTGGAATGACCTACGATCACGAGCTCTACCTGTAACTCAGTGGCTAGCTCCTCGATCACATTCACTGGCTCACCCACTTCCAGATGGGCTGTGACTGTCAGTCCGGCGGCTCTCAACAAGGCTGCGCCGGCTTCCAGTTCGGCAGACATGGTCTGCTTCTCTGCCTCCAGACCTTCTTCCACACTCAATACGGCTGCCGCCGCGAATTCCCCTACCAGCAGATAGGGCGGCGGGCTGACCACTGCCAGCAGATGCACTGAGCTTGATACCTGAGGCGAGAGCTTCAGACACTCTTGCAAAGCGACCTGACTTTCCGGCGTGCCGTTATAAGCGACCAAAATATTCTTGTACATGGAAGCCTCCTGAATCAATTCACGGCCAAGTATACGACCATGAGGCTCCCGGCAAGCCAGTTTTGTTGTTCACAGATTCCGTGGATAAGTCTGTAGATAAGCGGCCGAAATATTTCTTAACTGATTGATTTTCATGAGAAATATCTGTTTGATGAAAATCAGGACAATCAGTGGACAAGGCTGAAAAATGGCAAAAAAAACCCGACCAGCACTGGGCTTATCGGGTTTAAATCCATCCTTTTTGGAAGGCTGGAGGAGACGGGTTGAACTATATCAACCGCGCATACTGCCGTCTGCTTTCCATTTGTGATGCCTGATATAAGCCAGACTTATGATCAGGCATCAGACCTTATGTTGATCGGAATAATTCCCGAATTGACAAGTACACCGATAGGCTCGTAAACAGACTCAGTCCGGGCTATGTCCGGGCTATCAAAGGAAAGCCCGCCAGACTTGCGCGTGGCGGGCTTTTGTCTCCTCTCGCTCTTCTGGCGACAGATTTTTTGGTGAGGCGCACGCAGTGTGCACCTGATTTTGCGTTAAGTCATCATGCGCTGCACAATGAATACAAGCCATTGATTTTAAAATATTTTTT
>CAIQLE010000020.1 GCA_903872555.1 uncultured bacterium | reverse complement strand
GTCGATGGCATGAATGAAAAAACCACCGACCGTGAAGTGATTGAAGAAGAACTAGGCGAGCCTGGACCTGAGCGCATCTGGTATGTGGGCGATGCCTTTGCCCAAGGCTTCACGCAGGAAGAAGTGCATCAGCTGACCAAGATCGATCCCTGGTTCCTGGCGCAGATCAAGGAACTGGTTGATATCGAACTCTGGCTGGAAACCCAGACCATGGCAGTGCTCGACAAAGACACGCTGCTGGCTCTGAAACGCAAAGGCTTCTCTGATCGTCGTCTGGCAAAACTGCTGAAAGTTGAAGACCGCGAGATCCGCAAATTGCGTCGCATGCTGAATGTGCGTCCGGTTTATAAGCGCGTTGATACCTGTGCCGGTGAATTTGCAACGGATACGGCATATATGTACTCGACCTATGAGGAAGAGTGCGAATCCAATCCCACCGACAAGAAAAAAATCATGGTGCTGGGCGGCGGTCCTAACCGTATCGGTCAGGGCATTGAGTTCGACTATTGCTGTGTGCATGCCGCTTTCGCGATGCGTGAAGATGGCTATGAAACCATTATGGTCAACTGTAATCCCGAGACTGTATCGACCGACTTTGATACTTCCGACAGACTGTATTTCGAGCCACTGACGCTGGAAGACGTGCTTGAGATCGTCGACAAAGAACGTCCGGTCGGTGTGATCGTGCAATACGGTGGTCAGACACCTTTGAAGCTGGCGCTCGATCTGGAAGCGAATGGCGTGCCCATCATCGGCACTTCACCTGACATGATCGATGCAGCTGAAGATCGTGAACGTTTCCAGAAACTGTTGCATGAACTGGGCTTGCGCCAGCCGCCTAACCGCACCGCGCGAACGGAAGAAGATGCGCTGCGACTGGCACAGGAAATCGGTTATCCGCTGGTGGTGCGTCCTTCGTATGTGCTGGGCGGCCGCGCGATGGAAATCGTGCATGAACAACGTGATCTTGAGCGCTATATGCGCGAAGCCGTCAAGGTGTCGCATGATTCGCCGGTCTTGCTGGATCGTTTCCTGAATGATGCGATTGAAGTTGATGTGGACTGTCTCTCGGATGGTGAGCGCACCTTCATCGGTGGTGTAATGGAACACATAGAACAAGCGGGTGTGCACTCCGGTGACTCGGCCTGTTCTTTGCCACCTTATTCTCTGTCGCAAGACACGATTGATGAACTCAAGCGTCAGACCGCGCTGATGGCCAAGGGCCTGAATGTGGTCGGTCTGATGAATGTGCAGTTTGCCATTCAGAAGCAGGACATCAATGGCAAGCTGGAAGATGTGGTGTTTGTGCTGGAAGTCAATCCGCGTGCTTCGCGCACTGTGCCCTATGTGTCGAAAGCCACCGGTTTGCAACTGGCAAAAATTGCTGCGCGTTGCATGGTGGGGCAGTCACTCGACAGTCAGGGCATAGGCAAGGAAGTGCAGCCACCGTATTACAGCGTCAAAGAAGCGGTGTTCCCGTTTGTGAAATTCCCTGGCGTGGACACCATCCTTGGCCCTGAAATGAAATCAACCGGTGAAGTGATGGGCGTCGGACGCACTTTTGGTGAAGCCTTCGTGAAATCACAGCTTGGGGCCAGTATACGTTTGCCTGAATCAGGCAAGGTGTTCTTGTCTGTTAAGAACAGCGATAAGCCGCGTGCGGTTGAAGTGGCGCGTGCACTGGTGGAACGAGGCTTTACTGTGGTGGCGACCAAAGGTACGGCGGCGGCAATTGCTGCTGCCGGTGTGCCGGTGAAAACAGTCAATAAAGTGGCAGAAGGTCGTCCGCATGTGGTTGATATGATCAAGAACAATGAAATTGCCTTGGTCATCAATACCGTGGAAGAAAAACGCACCGCCATTACCGATTCACGCACCATACGTACTTCGGCACTGGCGGCCAGAGTGACAACCTACACGACAATTGCCGGTGCAGAAGCGGCCGTGGAAGGTATGGCGCATCTGAATGAGTTGCATGTTTACGACTTGCAGGGCATGCACGCCTCATTGAAGTAAACTACACAAATCAGTAAACCACCCCGGAGGCTGCGATGACGCAGCCTCTGTGTTTTTTTTACCAGTGAAAAAACTATGAACTCAGTCCCCATTACTTTGCACGGTTCGCATTTGCTGAAAGACGAATTGCATCGCCTGAAAACCAAAGAGCGCCCGGCCGTGATCAATGCGATCTCTGAAGCGCGCGCTCAGGGCGACTTGTCCGAGAATGCAGAATACGATGCAGCCAAAGAGCGCCAGAGCTTTATTGAAGGCCGTATCGCTGAACTCGAAGGCAAATTATCAGCAGCCCAGATCATTGATCCGACTTTGCTGGATGCCGAAGGCCGTGTCGTCTTTGCTTCCACCGTGGCGCTCGAAGATCTGGAAACGGGTGACAAGGTGACGTATCAGATCGTGGGTGTGGATGAAGCTGATCTGAAAGAAAACAAGGTCTCCATCACGTCACCGATTGCCCGAGCCCTGATCGGTAAATACGCTGGTGACACCGTCGAGGTGCAGGCACCCGGCGGCAATCATGAATATGAAATTCTGGATGTGAAATACATCTGATGGCTTTCGCTGCGAGCCTGCTGCCGCGTGCGCGTTTGCTGCTGATTACAGCCTGGGCCGGTAGTTTGTGGACCGTTGGCTATCTGGTGGCGCCCATGCTGTTTACGACGCTGTCTGATCGCGTATTGGCAGGCACCATTGCAGGCAGCCTGTTTCGGGCACAAGCCTGGGTGTC
>CAIQLE010000019.1 GCA_903872555.1 uncultured bacterium | reverse complement strand
TGTGCCTGCATCAGCGATCGTTCATGTGCACAGCTGATCAGAGTTCTTAATAAGGCAGGATCATCCAGACGCAAGCGCATCAGCAGCAGATTGCTGGATGCCAGTTTAAGCATATGTGTTGTTGAAAGTTTATCGACCAAGTCAGCCAGTTCGGCGCTGATGCCTAGTCTGAAAATGGCTGTCGCACGATCCGCGCGTATCAACTGTTGGGCCAGCAAAAGATAATTCAGATTGGCCTCCCGAATGTCGGCCAGAATGTCATTCATATCCATCTCAGTCTCCCTGTTTGCATGACAGCTATGCAAAAACCTGCATGGCTGATGAAACCTATTTTGCCGCTGCAATTCAGCAGGAGATATCGGAGAGACTGGGTATTTTTTGTCAGCGTCTGCCGCTGGGGCTTGTCGGTGTCTGTCTTACGCGCTGTGCAGAGAAAAATTACAGCTCATAACTGTCACGCTCACCCGCCAGCAATTGCTCTACTAGCTTGCGCGACAAATTAGGAGCCAGCAGTTCAATGAAGGTAAACACATAACTGCGCAGATAAGCGCCCTCTTTCAGAGCGACGCGCGACAGATTCATGCCAAACAGCTGGCCAGCAGGTATGGCTTTCAGATTCTGGTCACGCACTGCGTTGTAAGCCAGTCCTGCAATAATGCCCACGCCCATGCCCAGCTCGACATAAGTCTTGATCACATCGGCATCAATCGCTTCCAGTATCACATCGGGTTTCAGGCCGCGACGCGCGAAGGCCTGATCAATTTTATTTCGGCCTGCAAACGCTGAGTCATAGGTGATCAGCGGAAAAGCAGCCAGATCTTCCAATGTCAGTGTCTTGGATTTGGCCAGCGCATGCTCGTGCGGCACCACCACCATGTGCTCCCACTGAAAGCAGGGCATGGAGACCAGACCATCAATCTCGGCAATCGCTTCCGTGGCGATCGCCAGATCTGCCTGACCATTCATCACCATCTCAGCGACTTGCCTGGGATTGCCCTGCAACAGGGACAGCCGCACCTTGGGAAATTTTTGCGAAAACGCCTGCACCACCGTCGGCAGGGAATAACGCGCCTGCGTATGCGTAGTCGCTATCGTAAAACTGCCCGAGTCCTGAGCGGCAAATTCCTTGCCTATGCCTTTCAGGCCTTCGATCTCCTGCAGTATCAGTTCTACCGATTTCAACACCTGCCTGCCAGGTTCGGTCAGCCCGCGTATACGCTTGCCGTGGCGGGTGAAGATATCGATACCCAGCTCCTCTTCCAGCTCGATAATGGCTTTCGACACGCCTGGCTGCGAAGTAAACAAAGCCTTGGCGGCCTCAGTCAGATTGAAATTCTGGCGCACAGCCTCACGCACGAAACGAAATTGATGGATGTTCATGACTTGCCCAGATCCGACAGGAATGATTTTAAAAAGACAATTATTTGCTTAGCACTTACTCTAAGCCCTTGATTTATATAAGCCTGAGCCGCCCGAATTTGCTGCCTGAGCAAGGCTTTGCTTCACTCAGCTGCGCTGGCCTCGCTTATATCTGAGAATCATATAAGCAAATAAAACTTATGTTGTTTGGAATAAGGAGGAAGTTTATTAGCATTCTGGCTTCTTCGCGCGAGGCTTTATGACTTTAACTTATGTAGCGTCCGGATTTGCCGTCGGCTTGCTGGTCGGACTGACCGGCGTAGGTGGCGGCTCCCTGATGACGCCCCTGCTCACGCTGCTGTTCGGGATCAACCCCACGGTAGCCGTAGGCACGGACCTCGCCTTTGCCTCCATCACCAAGACGGCGGGCACGCTGGCCCACAGAATTCGTAACAATGTGCACTGGGAGATCGTCAAACGTTTGTGCATAGGCGCCCTGCCGGCCGCGGTTCTCGCCACTATCGCACTCAAGTACTTTGGCGCGCTCGACAAGCACATCGGTCAGGTCATACGCTACGCCATTGCTTTTTCTGTGCTGCTGACGGTGGTGGCCATCATACTGCGCGGCCGCATGCTGAACTGGATCACCACCCATCCCGAGCGCCAGCTCCAGGGACGTCATCTGGTGCTGGCGACCGTCACCGCCGGCGCTCTGCTAGGGACCCTGGTAACTATCTCATCGATAGGTGCCGGCGCCATCGGTGCAACCATACTGGTCTTGCTCTACCCTCGCCTGTCGCCGGCAGAAATCGCCGGTACTGATATCGCCTATGCGGTCCCCCTGACCGCTATCGCTGCGCTTGGTCACTGGTGGCTGGGTTCTATCAATTGGGAGCTGCTGTTCATGCTCTTGCTAGGGTCGGTGCCCGGTATCACGATAGGTTCACTGGCAGCTCGTGCTGTGCCAGAAAAACTGTTGCGCGGACTGCTGGCCATGACACTGACCGGTGTCGCTGCCAAGCTGGTGCTGTAAGCAATCTAAGTATTTATCAAGGAAGACCATGTATCGCTACGACCAATACGACCATCAGATCGTCAAGGAACGCGTTTCACAATTCAAAGGTCAGGTGGAACGCCGCCTCTCCGGTGAACTGAGTGAGGATGAATTCCGTCCCCTGCGCCTGCAGAATGGCCTCTACATGCAGCGCCATGCCTATATGCTGCGTGTGGCTGTACCTTACGGCCTGCTGTCATCTAAGCAGATGCGCATGTTTGCGCACATCGCCCGCAAGTATGATCGCGGCTATGGTCATTTCACGACGCGTCAGAATATTCAGTACAACTGGATAGAGCTGGAGCAGACCCCGGAAATTCTGGCTGATCTGGCTTCGGTTGAAATGCACGCCATTCAGACTTCGGGCAATTGCATACGCAATATCACCTCGGATCAGTATTGTGGTGTCGCTGCTGATGAGCTGGCTGATCCGCGCGCCTATATGGAAATACTGCGCCAGTGGAGCACTTTCCATCCAGAGTTTGCTTACCTGCCGCGCAAATTCAAAATTGCTGTGAATGCTGCCGCTGAAGATCGTGCAGCAGTACGCGTGCATGACATAGGCCTGAACCTGATCAAAAACGACAGTGGTGAATTCGGCTTTCAGGTGTTGGTGGGTGGCGGTCTCGGACGCACGCCCATCATCGGCAGCGTGATCCGTGAGTTCCTGCCCTGGCAGCATCTGCTGAGCTATACCGAAGCGATCATGCGCGTCTACAACCAGTATGGCCGACGCGACAACAAGTACAAGGCACGCATCAAGATTCTGGTGAAGGCCATAGGCGCTGAAGAATTCGCGCGTCAGGTCGAAGCTGAGTGGCTGGACTTGAAAGACAGCCCCAGCACTATCACCGAAGCAGAGCTGCAGCGTGTGGCCAGCTATTTCGCACCACCCGCTTATGAAAAACTGAGCGACAGCGATGCTGAACTACAAGCGCAGCGCGCAGAGAACAAGGCTTTTTCCAGCTGGCTGGGCCGTAACGTCAAGCCCCACAAAGTGCCGGGCTATGCCATCGTGACTTTGTCGCTGAAAAAAACCGGCACGCCACCGGGCGATGCCACGGCTGAGCAAATCGATTTTGTGGCTGACTTGTCAGAACGTTACAGCTTTGGCGAACTGCGCGTGACGCATGAACAAAATCTGGTGCTGGCCGATGTCAGACAGTCGGATCTGCTGGCGCTCTACAAAGAAGCCAAGGCGCACGGTCTGGCAACGCCGAATATTGGCCTGCTGACCGATATCATTTGCTGCCCCGGCGGCGATTTCTGCTCACTGGCGAATGCCAAATCCATCCCGATTGCTGAAGCCATTGCAGAGCGTTTTGATGATCTCGACTTCCAGCATGATATTGGCGATATTGAGCTCAACATCTCGGGTTGCATCAATGCCTGCGGCCACCACCATATCGGCAATATCGGCATTCTTGGTGTCGACAAGGACGGATCCGAGTGGTATCAGGTATCCATAGGCGGCTCGCAAGGCAATGAAAGCGCCATAGGCAAGATCATTGGCCCTTCTTTCTCGGCCAAGCAAATGCCGGAAGTGGTCGCTCGTTTGCTGGAAGTCTATGTGCGCGAACGGATAGAAGATGAGCGCTTCAACGATACCGTACACCGACTCGGCATCGCCCCTTTCAAAGACCATGTGTACGCTACCCCTATAGCAGGCGGCAGCTATCAGGCAGGAGAAGATGCATATGCGTAAGATCATCAAAGACAAGGCCATCGTCAACGATGACTGGAACGTACTGAAACTGGCGGAAGGCGAGACGCCTGACAGTGTGACGGTGCCTGCGGGACGGCAGATCGTGCCGCTGCAAGTCTGGCTGACCCAAAAAACTTCACTCGCTGCACGCAGCGATATTGGCGTCTGGTTCGCCAGCGATGAGCGTCCTGAGCAATTAAAAGAAGATGCGGCACGGCTGCCATTGATCGCCGTAGATTTTCCTTCCTTCGCTGATGGCCGCGGTTATTCGATCGCCTTCAATCTGCGTACACGACTGGGCTACGAAGGTGAATTGCGCGCCATAGGTGATGTGCTGCGCGATCAGCTGTTTTACATGCAGCGGGTCGGTTTTAATGCCTTCGCTACGCGCGAAGACCGCAGCATAGAAGATGCTCTCAAAGGCCTGAGTGATTTTTCGGATGCCTATCAGACTTCGTGGGATCAGAAGACCCCGCTATTTCGCCGCGCAGCGCGCCCCCCTTCACAGGACGCGCAATGAGCACACTGCAGGACACAGCGCATTACGATGCCGTGCTGGCAGCAACGCGCCAGACGCTGGAACGCATCGCTACAGAATTTGCGCCGGCCGTATTTGCTTCCAGCCTGGCAGCAGAAGACATGGTGCTGACCGATCTGATTTTGCGTGCCGCATTGCCGATACAGATTTTTTCTCTGGAAACCGGACGGTTGCATGCTGAAACCCTGGGCATGCTGGATCGCATACGCGAGACCTATGACTATGAGGTCGCGCTGTATAAGCCGGAAGCTGCCGCCGTCGAGCACTATGTCAGTACCCACGGCCTGAATGCTTTTTACGATAGCGTAGAAATGCGCAAGGAATGCTGCCGCATCCGCAAAGTCGAGCCACTGAAGCGTGCGCTTGCAGGTAAAAAAGCCTGGATTACCGGCCAGCGCCGCGCCCAGTCCACGACCCGCAGCGAGTTGCACGTGCAGGAAGACGATATTGCCCATGCTATGCAAAAATTTAATCCTCTGGCTGACTGGACAGAAGATGAAGTCTGGCATTACCTGCGCAGCCAGTCAGTTCCGTATAATCCCTTACATGACAAGGGCTATCCCTCCATAGGCTGCGAACCCTGCACCCGCGCCATACAACCCGGCGAAGATGTGCGTGCCGGCCGCTGGTGGTGGGAAAATCCGGAATCGAAAGAATGCGGCCTGCACGTCGTTGACGGCAAACTGATCCGTATTAAATCTGCTTAAGCAGAGCAAATCCTCAACGTAACTAACACGTAAAACTACGTCACCATCATGAATACCGCTGTAGACAACCCCTTCTTCACTGATGCCGCCAGCAACCGCCATCTGGACTGGCTGGAATCTGAATCTATACACATCATGCGTGAGGTTGCTGCCGAATGTAGCAACCCAGCCTTGCTCTTCTCAGGCGGTAAAGATTCAGTCGTCATGCTGCGTCTCGCTGAAAAAGCCTTCCGGCCGGGTAAATTCCCATTTCCTCTGGTGCATATCGATACCGGCCATAATTTTGAAGAAGTCATTACCTTCCGTGATCAGCGTGTGGCTGAACTGGGTGAGCGTCTGATCGTCGGCTCAGTAGAAGATTCCATCAAGCGTGGCACCGTTCGTCTGAGAAATCCACAGACCGATTCACGCAACGCAGCACAAGCCGTGACCTTGCTGGAAACCATTGCAGAGCATAAGTTCGATGCCTGCATAGGCGGCGCACGACGCGATGAAGAAAAAGCCCGTGCCAAGGAACGTATCTTTTCCTTCCGCGATGAATTCGGCCAGTGGAATCCAAAAGCACAGCGTCCTGAATTATGGGATCTGTATAACACCCGTGTACACCCCGGTGAAAACATGCGCGTGTTCCCAATTTCAAACTGGACTGAACTGGATGTCTGGCAGTACATCGCGCGTGAAAAACTGGCGCTGCCACCGATCTATTTTGCACACCAGCGCGAAGTCATTCCACGCAATGGCCTGCTGGTGCCCGTCACACCACTCACACCACCCAAAGAGGGCGAGACCATCGAGGTACAGACCGTGCGTTTCCGTACCGTTGGAGACATCTCCTGCACCTGCCCGGTGGCATCGACCGCCGATACAGTCAACGCGATCATCGCCGAAACCGCAGTGACACAAATTACTGAACGCGGGGCTACCCGTATGGATGACCAGACCTCGGAAGCGTCGATGGAAAAGCGCAAAAAAGAAGGATATTTCTAATGAACGCCGTTGCAGATAAAACCTCCACTTTAGCTGATGCACACGCCAATGAACGTGGCCTGCTGCGTTTCATTACTGCCGGCTCAGTCGATGATGGCAAGAGCACGTTGATCGGCCGTCTGCTGTTTGACAGCAAAGGCATTTTTGCAGATCAGCTCGATTCCATTTCGCGTTCGCGTCACAAGCGAACGGTCGGCGATATGGTCGATCTCTCGCTGCTGACCGACGGACTGGAAGCTGAACGCGAGCAAGGCATCACGATTGATGTCGCTTATCGTTACTTTGCCACGCCTAAGCGTAAATTCATCATTGCCGATGCGCCGGGTCATGAGCAGTACACACGTAACATGGTCACAGGTGCCTCGACAGCAGACGCGGTCATCATCCTGATCGATGTCTCCAAGGTGAAGTTCGGAGAAGACGGCAAGGTGGATTTACTGATACAGACCAAGCGCCATTCAACGATTGCACATCTGCTGCAGATTGAACATGTCATCATCGCCGTCAACAAAATGGATCTGGTGAACTACGATCGCAGCGTGTATGAGCGCATCGTAGCTGAATACAAAAACTTTGCAGCCCAGCTCGGTCTGAAAGACATTCACTCGATTCCTCTCTCAGCACTGGCTGGTGACAATGTGGTCACACGCAGCGAGAAGATGGACTGGTATGAAGGCCCGACCCTGATAGAAATGCTGGAGTCTCTGTCGGTGTATGACGATGAGCATGCCGCTGCCTTCCGCTTTCCTGTGCAATTAGTGGCACGCCACAATGGCCATGAAGCGAATGATTTCCGTGGCTATATGGGCCGTATCGAAGCAGGTACCGTTCGCAAGGGCGACAAACTGATTGTGCAGCCAGGCGGCCAGAGCGCCACTGTGAAAGAGATACTCACGCTGGATGGCTCACTGGAGAGTGCTTCTGCCGGCAAATCCGTCACGCTGCTGCTGGATGAGTATCTGGATATTTCACGTGGCGATATGCTGGCCGCTGAAAAATCAGCGGCCACGGTGACAAAAACTCTGAATGCCGATGTGTGCTGGCTGTCGGAAGAGCCGCTGGATTTGCGCCGTAAATACTGGCTCAAGCACACGACGCGTCAGGTGGCTGCCAAAGTCACTGCGATTGAATCCCTGCTCGACATCAACACCCAGCAACGCCTTGATTCGCAAGAACTGAAACTCAACGGCATTGCACGCATCAGTCTGACGGTGCAGCAAGCACTGGCCGCTGATGCATATGACACTAACCGCGCCACGGGCAGCTTTATTCTGATCGATGAAATATCGCATCAAACCGTCGCGGCCGGCATGATACGTCTGGCCTGATGCATCGTTTCCATGTCTGAACACCCTACCCGACCTGCCCGGCCTCACCCGGGCAAGGTCTGGCTGGTAGGCGCAGGACCGGGGGCAGCTGACCTGATCACGCTGCGCGGCGCTCAAATACTGCGTGAAGCCGAAATCGTTTTGCATGATGCGCTTGTCACGCCCGAGATACTTGCGCTCTGCCCGCAGGCCGAATTAATTTCCGTCGGTAAGCGCAGCGGTCAGCGTTCTATGGCGCAGGCACTGATCAACCAGCAAATCATTGATTGTGCATTTCGCTTTGATCGTATCGTGCGCCTGAAAGGCGGTGACCCGATGTTGTTCGGACGCGCTGATGAAGAGCTAAATGCTCTCGAGGCCGCTGGCATTCCTTATGACATCGTTCCCGGCATCACCACGGCCTTCGCTGCTGCCGCCGCGATCAAACAGCCCCTGACCAAGCGCGGTGTGGCACGCAACGTAGCCTTCTTCACGTCCACCACGGCACCGAATGAAGCGCATCTGGCGGCTATGCCCGCCTGCGACACACTGGTTCAATATATGGGCGGCCGTGAGGCTATCGATACCGCACATCGCTTGCTGGAATGTGGCAAGCCTGCCGAGACGCCGGTGATTGCGATAGAAAATGTCAGTCGCAGCGATCAGCGCATCATGCGCATGACCCTGGCTGAGATGTCTCAGGGCCTGCCTGAATGCCGCGGTCCGGTGCTGGTGATGATAGGTGAGGCTTTGCGCGCGCGCAGTCCGCTCTGAGTCGTATTGCACGCTGAATGTTCAGACTTGAATCTTGAGTGCTGAAGCTTGAGCGCAGAAATTTAAAACAAGTCACTAGTCTTCAGTACTCAAGGCTTGCTACGCAATAAGCCACCATGGCATTGAGCACATCAGGGCTCTCGCCCACGGCCTGACTGACTGCGATGTTCAATGTCGGGTAAGCGACCCGCAGCTCATCGATCAAGAGCGGCAAATCTCTCAGCACATGCCCGCCCTGACCTAAAAATACCGGCACGATCGTGATTTGTTCGCAGCCGCTCTCTACCAGTTGCGACACGGTTTCCGGCAAGCGAGGTTCCATCAGCTCCAGAAATGACAGGGCCACCATGGCATCGGGCAACTGCGCCTGAGCCAGTTGCTGCAGTTTCTGGAAGGGCTGTGCCCAGCGCGGGTCACGTGCGCCATGGGCAAACAGTATCAGGGCTTTTTTCTTGTTCATGAATGTTCTCTAATGTCTTTCAACCCACCACAGCGAAAACATCGCTGCGATGAGAAACAGCAGACTCGGGGTAATGGCTGTCATGATGGGTGGCCAGGTATTTAACAAGCCCACATGCGAGAACAGGCTGTTCAAAAGCTGGAAAGACACGCCGATCATGATGCCTATGAAAATTTTCAGCGACAGGCCACCGCTGCGCACCTGTAAATAAGCAAAAGGCAAGGCCAGTGCCATCATCACAAAGACTGCCAGTGGATAAAATAATTTAGTCCATAGCGCAATCTCGTAGCGATCATTACGCTGCTTATTTTCTACCAGATGCCGACTGAACAAGGCCAGATCAACCGCTGACATTTTGTTCGGATCAGAGACCAGTACAGCCATGATTTCGGGCGTGATCTCGGAAGTCATCTGGCTGCTTTCCAGTGAGCGCCGCGTGGTGAGTGCAATTTGCCTGCGATCTTCTGGTGCCTCTACCTCGCGCAGGCGCATCTCATCGACCTTGCTCAGATTCCAGATGCCTTCTTTTTGGAAGCGCGCCTCTTCTGCAGAGATCATGGTCTGCATATGCATGAGCTTATCGAATTCATAAATACGCACGCCGCGCACCAGACCGTCTGCTTCGACTCTGCTTGCATTCAAAAAGCGTGAACCCACGATCTCATGACTTTGCGGATCACGAATCACATCCTTGGCCCACAGACCTGAACGAAACTCGGAAGAAATAGCTGCACCCTCGATGCGACGCTTGAAATTTTCCCGGAAATCGCTGGCCTTAGGCCCGATAAATTCACCCAGCAGAAAGGTCACCACAGCCAGCACCAGTGCAATTCTGAACAAGAGACGGATGGCATCCAGCATGGACAAAGAAGATGCCCGCATCACCGTAAATTCCGAGCGTGCGGCAATCTGTGCCATGACATAGATGGTGCCTATCAATGCCGCAATAGGCATCAGTTCATAGGCATAGGACGGCAGACCCAGAGTCACATAAATAAACGCATGTTCTATACGATACGGTCCGCGTCCTACAGAACGCACTTCGCCCATCATGTCAAAAAAAGCAAACAGCGCCAGAAAAGCTACCAGCACAAACAGGACCGAGCGATAAATCTCACTCGAGAAATAACGACGTAAAACTTTCATCGCTTCCTCCTTGCACGTAAAAACACAATACGTCGCAGGATGGCGAGCAGGGTCGCAGGATGCCAGCGGTTATTGGTGTTATTGCGCCAGATGAAGAGTAGCGTGATGCCCGTCAGTGCCACCAGGTGCAGGGGCCACCAACCTTCAGAGAAAGTGACACGCCCCTGTGCCACTGTGGCTTGCATAATGCCCACGGCATTGCTATAGGCAATGGCCAGCACCAGTGCAATCATGAGATTGAGCGTGCGGCCGCGGCGCGGATTGACAAAGCCCAGCGGTATGGCCAGCAAAATCTGCATAAAGCACATCACCGGCAAGGCGATGCGCCATAGCAGCTCGGCCTGATTCATGGGCGTGGGATTATCCACCAGATCACGGGTACGCAGAACGCGCGCTTCCTTGCTATCCCTGAGTTCTTTGGTGTTGCTCGATATAACCACCACATAGCGCTGAAAGCTCATCATGCGGAAATCCGGCCCATCGGGCGTACCGTCGTAACGGCGGCCACGATTCAGTTCGAGCAGCTTGTCGCCCCGCTCATCAACCGACACCGCACCTTCCTGTGCAACAACGATGCTGCTGTCTTTGCCTGCTGACTGACTGACAAAGACGTTCTCAACTTTATTGGTATTCGAAGACAGTCCTTCGACAAAGAAAATTTTGTCGCCCGCAGCGGACTCCTGAAATTTGCCCGGCGAAATCCGTGAAATATCTTCACGCTGTTTGAAGCGTTCTTTATATTCGCCCGAGAGCCGGCTGGCCCACGGCGTCAGCCAGAGCGAGAGCAAGGCGGTGATCATCACAATCGGCAGTCCGACCGAGAGGATGGGACGTATCCAGCGCATCAGCGACAGGCCGGACGCAAACCAGATCACCATTTCCGAATCCTGATAACTGCGCGCAACGACCAGCAAGACGGATATGAAGGTCGTCAGGGACAGAATAACGGGAAGATAAATTAAGGCTGAAAATCCGAGCAAGGCAACCACATCGCCGGAGGCGACTTTACCTGCCGCCGCATCCCCGAGGATACGAATCAGCATCACAGTAATGACGATAGTGAACAGCGTTGTGAACACCGCGCCTACAGTGCTCAGCAGCTCGCGGCGTATGGCGCGCTGAAAAATCATTCGGAGACTATAATTGCGAGGGTTAAAAGGAGTGGTCATGGACTTTAGCATAAAAGCATTCAATACAAAAAACGCAATCGCACAGCACAAAGCGGGCTGTGTCGCGATCGGCATCTATGAAAACGGCAAGCTCACGCCTGCCGCCAAGGCGCTCGACGAGAAAGGCAGCCTGACGGCCGCCATCAAGACTGGCGACATCACCGGCAAGGCCGGCAGTACGCTGCTGCTGCATCGCGCTTCAGGGCTGGCACAGCGGGTGCTGCTGGTGGGTCTGGGTGCTGAAGGCGCAGTCACGGACCGCAACTACAGCTCCGCCGCACAGTCAATCGCGCGCGCTTTGTCCTCGCTGGGCAGCAGCGATGTGCTGCTGGCGCTGCCCTTAGACATTGTCAAGGAACGTGATGCGCAATGGTGCCTGCGTACGCTGGTGCTGGCGCTGCGCGAAAGCGTCTACCGTGCCGACGGTTTGAAGAGCAAAAAAGATGAGTCCAAGTCAGGCGTGAAGAAAGTCGTGCTGGCAGTCGATACCGCATTACAGGCATCGGCTAAGCAGACACTGATGCAAAGTGTGGCTCTGGCCAATGGTATGGACCTGTCCAAGACGCTGGGCAATCTGCCGCCGAATATCTGCACCCCCACCTATCTGGCGACGACCGCCAAGCATCTGGCCAAAGAATTTAAGCTGGGTGTAGAAGTGCTGGACCGCAAACAACTGGAAGCGCTGAAGATGGACAGCTTCCTCTCGGTCACCAACGGCAGCGATCAGCCGCCTAAATTCATCATCCTGAAACACATGGGCGGCAAGGCCAAGGATGCACCCGTGGTTCTAGTCGGCAAAGGCATTACCTTTGATACCGGCGGCATTTCTCTGAAACCCGGTTCGGGTATGGATGAAATGAAGTACGACATGTGCGGCGCAGCTTCCGTACTCGGTACCTTCCGCGCGATTGCCGAGATGTCACTCAAACTGAATGTGATCGGCGTCATACCTACCTGTGAAAACATGCCCTCCGGCCGTGCCACTCGCCCGGGCGATATCGTGGTTTCCATGTCGGGACAGAGCATAGAAATTTTGAATACCGATGCAGAAGGTCGTTTGATACTGTGCGATGCGCTGACCTACGTCGAACGTTTCAAGCCTGAATGTGTGGTGGATATCGCGACCCTGACAGGTGCCTGCGTGACAGCGCTGGGACATCACAACTCCGGCCTCTTCACGCGGCATGATGACGCTCATGATGCACTGGCCAATGAATTACTGGCTGCCGGTAAAGCATCCAATGACACGGCCTGGCGCATGCCTATAGAAGAGGCCTATCAGGAACAGCTGAAATCCAATTTCGCGGATATCGCCAATATCGGCGGTCCTCCGGGTGGCAGCATCACCGCCGCCTGCTTCCTTGAGCGCTTCACTCGCAAATACACCTGGGCGCATCTGGCTATCGCTGGTACGTACTGGAAAAGCGGTGCAGCCAAAGGATCCACCGGCCGTCCGGTACCTTTGCTGACCAGCTTTCTGATACAACGCGCTAAAGGCTGATTGGTATGTGTGTTGACCGTAGCCTGATGAGCGTTTCAGATGAGGGGCTTGCATGAAGCTCGTTACCTGGAACGTCAACTCGCTCAAGGTTCGTCTGCCTCAGGTACTCGACTGGCTGCAGACCAATCCGGTCGATGTGCTGTGTCTGCAAGAGACCAAACTCACTGACGACAAATTTCCCGTCAGTGAGATTGAAGCAGCCGGCTATCAGGTGGTTTTTAGCGGACAAAAAACCTATAACGGCGTCGCGATACTTTCACGGCATCCCATCACGGATGTCGTGAAAAATAATCCTCTGTTTGAAGACGAACAGCAGCGTCTGCTAACTGTCACCATCGCAGGTATGCGCATTGTTTGTGCCTATATACCGAATGGTCAGTCTGTCGATTCAGACAAATATACCTACAAGCTGCGCTGGCTGGATGCACTGTCACAGTGGCTGGAAGCTGAGCTGAAACAACATCCTCAACTGGCATTGCTGGGTGATTACAACATTGCACCTGCGGATGCCGATGTGCATGATCCCGCGCTATGGGAGGGACAAGTCTTGTGCTCGGATGCGGAGCGTGCAGCCTTCCAGCGCCTCTGTGCCTTGCCGTTGGCCGATGCTTTCAGACTCTTCCCTCAGGCTGAAAAATTATTCAGCTGGTGGGATTACCGCCAGATGGCGTTTCGCCGCAACCGTGGCATGCGCATCGATCACATACTACTCTCGCCACCACTGGCGGCACGCTGCACCGCCTGTGAGATCGATAAGCTGCCGCGCAAGTGGGAGCAGCCTTCGGATCACACACCGGTGATTGCCACGCTGGATTAAACGCCTGCCAACTCAGATGCACTGAGTTCAGCAGGCCGTCATTAACTGGCCAGAGCTTCCCGTATCTGGTTCAGCGAGGACGGATCTTCTATCGTCGTCAAATCCCCCGGATCACGTCCTTCACATAAAGCCTGTATCGAACGGCGCAGCAATTTGCCGGAACGTGTCTTCGGCAGCAAGTTCACGCAATGCACGCGTGAAGGACGCGCGACGGCACCGAGCTGTTTGTCAACGACGGCCAGAATTTCTTTTTCCAGCTGCTTGCGTGCCTCAGGTGTTGCCGCTGCATCTGCATGGCGTGGAATCACGAACGCCACAGCAACCTGCCCTTTGAGTTTATCTTCAACCCCAACCACGGCCACTTCGGACACATTCGGATGACTCGAAATGCTTTCTTCGATTTCACGCGTGCCGAGGCGGTGACCTGCCACATTGATCACGTCATCCGTACGACCGAGGATGAAGTAGTAACCGTCGCTGTCGCGTATGCCCCAGTCAAAGGTTGAATACACTTGCTCGGTCGCGAAGTTGGACCAGTAGGTATTGACGAAGCGCGTGTCGTCGCCAAAAATCGTTTGCATGCAGCCCGGTGGCAACGGGCCTTCAATCACCACCACGCCTTTTTCATTGTCGCCGCACAGCTCACCTGTCGCTTCATTCAGCAATTTCATTTTATAGCCCGGCATCGGCACACCGGGGCTGCCGAGTCGTGTCGGTTTGTCTTCCACACCTTTGGCAATCGACAGCACAGGCCAGCCGGTTTCGGTCTGCCAGTAGTTGTCGATGATGGATACGCCGAGTTCTTCAGCTATCCATGCCGATGTACTTTCGTCCAGCGGCTCCCCGGCCAGATACAGCGCTTTGAGTGACGAGACATCATATTTTTTCATCATTTCCGGCGGCTGCTTTTTCAGCACACGCACTGCTGTCGGCGCCGAGAACATGCGCGTGACTTTATATTTTTCTACGATCTGCCACCAGATGCTGGCGTCCGGCCGCAGCGGCGTGCCTTCGTACATGATGGTCGCCATGCCGGCAATCAGCGGACCATAAACAATGTAGGAGTGGCCGACCACCCAGCCAATATCGGAAGTCGCAAAATACGTCTCGCCCGGGGTGGCGCAGAAAATCTGCTGCATAGAAGAAGCCAGTGCGACGGCATAGCCACCGACATCGCGCTGCACGCCTTTTGGCTTGCCGGTGGTGCCTGAGGTATAGAGTATGTAAGAGATATCATCAGAGGCTAGCCAGGTGACCGGCACTTTGGCGCTGATAAATTCCTGGCGCAACGTCGCATAGTCGACATCACGTCCGGTAGTGGTTTCCATTGCGGCCAGACCGCGATTCACCAGCAACACATGAGCAGGCTTGTGCTGTGCCAGTTTGATCGCTTCATCCAGCAGTGGTTTGTAAGGAATTGCTTTACCAGCGCGCGAACCAGCATCGGCCGAGACAATCAGCTTAGGCTTGGCATCATCAATCCGCGTGGCGAGACTATTGGAGGCGAAGCCACCAAAGACAACCGAATGAATTGCACCGATACGGGCACAGGCCAGCATCGCAAACGTAGCCTCGGCAATCATAGGCATATAGATCAGCACCATATCGCCTTTGCCCACGCCAAGCGACATCAGAATCGCGGCCGTACGCTCGACTTCCGCTTGCAGTTCGCGAAAGCTCCAGGTCTTTTCAACCGGGGTACCGTCAACTGTCTCAGTAGAAATCGCAATCAGCGCCGGCTTGTCGCCTTGCGTGGCGACCCAGCGGTCAACCGCGTTGTGGCACAGATTGGTTTCACCACCAACGAACCAGTTGGCAAACGGCGGCTTGCTGTAATCGACAACTTGCGTAAATGGGCGATGCCAATCGATACGCTGCGCTTCCTTGCTCCAGTAGCCTTCAGGATCATCAATAGAGTGTTGGTAGTGATCAGCGTAGTTCATGGCAGTCCCCAGTGTAAATTTTTGACTTCTTATTTTAGTTAATACTCAGAACGCGTCGGCGGGAACGCGCACTGTACCTTCCATCAGCACCCGCGCACTGCGGCTCATGCTGGCCTTGATCACGCTCCATTCGCCATTCACCTGCGTGGCTTGTGCACCAACCCGCAAGGTGCCTGACGGATGACCAAAGCGCACCGCCTCACGCTCACCACCACCCGCAGCCAGATTGACCAGCGTGCCAGGGATCGCCGCAGCAGTGCCGATGGCAACCGCTGCTGTACCCATCATGGCGTGATGTAACTTGCCCATGGACATCGCACGCACTAGCAAATCGATATCAGTAACATTCACCTGCTTGCCACTGGAAGAGACATAGGCCGCCGGTTTGGCGACGATGGCCACCTTAGGCGTGTGCTGACGTTTCGCAGCTTCATCAATGTGCTTGATCAGCCCCATGCGTACTGCACCGTAAGCACGAATCGTTTCAAACAGCGCCAGCGCTTTAGGGTCGCTGTTGATATCGTCCTGCAGTTCGGTGCCCTTGTAGCCTATGGCTTCGGCGTTGATGAAGATGGTCGGTATACCGGCATTGATCATCGTGGCCTTGAGTGTGCCGACACCTGGCACTTCGAGATCATCAACCAGTTGACCAGTCGGGAACATCGCACCACCACCACCCTCTTCTTCAGCGGCCGGATCCATGAATTCAAGTTGCACTTCGGCGGCAGGGAAAGTCACGCCGTCGAGTTCAAAGTCACCGGTTTCCTGTACTTCACCATTCGTCATCGGCACATGCGCGATGATGGTCTTGGCGATATTGGCCTGCCAGACGCGCACGATGGCGATGCCATCTTTAGGCACCCGGCTGGCATCCACCAACCCACCGCTGATGGCGAAGGCGCCAACGGCAGCGGACAGATTGCCGCAGTTGCCGCTCCAGTCTACAAAGGCCTTGTCGATGGCGACCTGACCGAACAGGTAATCGACATCATGATCAGGCACGCTGCTCTTGGACAAAATGACTGTCTTGCTGGTGCTGGATGTTGCGCCGCCCATGCCGTCAGTCTGCTTGCCATAAGGGTCAGGGCTGCCAATCACGCGCAGCAGCAGCGCATCGCGCGCTGCGCCCGGCACTTGCGCCGATGCGGGCAAATCCTGCAGGCGAAAGAACACGCCTTTGCTGGTGCCGCCGCGCATGTAGGTGGCGGGGATTTTGATTTGAGATGCGAATGCCATAAATAACTTTCTTCAACTGTTCAGGGCCACAACTTAAGACACAGGGTTACAGTTTTCACTGGAACGAAAGTAAGCAGCGTTTTGTTTACGCGGCCTTCGTCGATTCAAGGAAATCCTGTGCGAAACGCTGCAGCACGCCGCCCGCTTCGTAGATCGCGACTTCTTCCGCGGTGTCGAGACGGCAGGTGACTGGGACCTCAACGCGCTCGCCGTTCTTACGATGAATCACCAGCGTCAAGGTCGCGCGCGGTGTGCGGGTGCCAGTCACATCAAAGGTTTCGGTGCCGTCGAGTTGCAGGGTCAGGCGGTTCACGCCTTCCTTGAACTCCAGCGGCATCACGCCCATGCCAACCAGATTGGTACGGTGTATGCGCTCAAAGCCTTCGGCCACAATCGCTTCCACACCAGCCAGACGCACGCCTTTAGCTGCCCAGTCACGCGAAGAACCCTGACCGTAATCAGCGCCGGCGATGATGATGAGTGGCTGCTTGCGCTCCATATAAACTTCGATCGCTTCCCACATGCGCGAGACTTTGCCTTCGGGTTCGATGCGAGCCAGTGAGCCGGCTTTCACCTTGCCATCATCCGTCAACACCATTTCATTTTTCAATGTCGGGTTGGCGAAGGTGGCGCGCTGCGCGGTCAGATGGTCACCTCTATGCGTGGCGTAGGAATTGAAGTCTTCTTCCGGCAAGCCCATTTTCGCCAGATAGGCACCCGCTGCGCTGTCGAGCATGATGGCGTTTGATGGCGACAGATGGTCGGTGGTGATGTTGTCACCCAAAATCGCCAGCGGCCGCATGCCCTTCATGGTGCGCTCGCCTGCCAATGCGCCTTCCCAGTAAGGCGGACGACGGATGTAGGTGGTCTGCGGACGCCAGTCATACAGCGGGCTGACTTTCTCTCCCTTGTCGCTCTGTATCGCGAACATCGGTGTGTAGACCTTGCGGAATTGTTCAGGCTTGACGCTGGAGGCGACCACGGCATCGATCTCTGCGTCACTAGGCCACAGGTCTTTCAGCATGATGGATTTGCCGCTGGCATCGGTACCGAGCACATCTTTTTCAATATCAAAACGGATGGTGCCGGCAATCGCGTAAGCCACCACCAAGGGTGGCGAGGCGAGAAAAGCTTGCTTGGCATAGGGGTGAATACGGCCGTCAAAGTTACGGTTGCCGGAAAGGACAGCCGTCGCGTACAGATCACGCTCGACGACTTCTTTCTGTATCACCGGATCAAGCGCACCGCTCATGCCGTTGCAAGTAGTGCAGGCAAAGGCGACAACGCCAAAGCCCAGCTGCTCCAGCTCGGACATCAGGCCGGCTTCTTCCAGATACAACGCCACCGTTTTCGAGCCAGGCGCGAGCGAGCTCTTGACCCAGGGCTTGCGGGTTAAACCAAGCTTGTTGGCATTACGCGCGATGAGGCCGGCGGCGATCATGTTGCGCGGGTTGTTGGTGTTGGTGCAGCTGGTGATGGCGGCAATGATGACAGCGCCATCCGGCATCAGGCCCGGTTCGTTTTCCACTACGCCGCTGATGCCGCGTGCTGCCAGATCAGAAACCGAGACGCGGTTGTGCGGATTCGATGGGCCGGCAATGCTGCGCACAACAGTAGAGAGATCAAACTTCAGCACGCGCTCGTATTCAGCGTGCTTGAGCGTGTCAGCCCACAGACCGGTGTGCTTGGCATAGGTTTCCACCAGTTGTACGAGTTCATCATCACGGCCGGTGAGCTTCAGATATTTAATGGTCTGCTCGTCGATGTAGAACATCGCAGCAGTCGCACCGAACTCAGGCGCCATGTTTGAAATGGTGGCGCGATCACCCAGCGTCAGCGCAGCAGCGCCTTCACCATAAAACTCCAGATAGGACGAGACGACTTTTTGCTTGCGCAGAAATTCAGTCAGCGCCAGCACAATGTCGGTGGCAGTAATACCCGCTTGTGGCTTGCCGCTCAATTCCACACCAATGATGTCCGGCAGACGCATCCATGAGGCACGACCCAGCATCACAGTCTCAGCTTCGAGGCCACCCACGCCAATGGCAATCACGCCCAGCGCATCCACCATAGGTGTGTGGCTGTCGGTACCGACCAGCGTATCCGGATAAGCGACGCCATCTTTCACCTGTATCACCGGACTCATGCGCTCAAGATTGATCTGATGCAGGATACCGTTCCCGGGCGGGATGACATCCACGTTTTTAAATGCTTTCTTGGTCCACTCGATGAAGTGAAAACGGTCTTCATTGCGACGGTCTTCGATGGCGCGGTTTTTAGCAAACGCATCCGGATCAAAACCACCGCATTCAACAGCCAACGAGTGGTCCACTACCAGCTGCGTCGGCACCACAGGATTGACCAGAGCGGGATCACCGCCCTGCTCTGCAATCGCGTCACGCAAACCGGCGAGATCAACCAGCGCAGTCTGACCCAGAATGTCATGACACACCACGCGCGCCGGAAACCACGGGAAGTCCAGATCGCGTCTGCGCTCGATGAACTGCTTCAGGGAATCGGTCAGGGTCGCAGGATCACAGCGACGCACCAGATTCTCGGCCAGTACCCGCGATGTGTAAGGCAGCTTGTCATAGGCACCGGTTTGAATGGCATCGACCGCGGCGCGCGTGTCGAAGTAATCGAGTTTGGTGCCGGGCAGTGGTTTGCGGTGTGCGCTGTTCATGGTTGCGGAAAATAAAATAGGGTGATGGGTGATCAAGGTTCATGCTGGCGCTTGATGCCTGCATGAACCCTGCTCTGTTTTGCCAGCCTTGTTGCAGTCCGTATTTATTTACGGTTTTTGATAGGAACAAACTTCAGATCTTCAGGGCCGACATAGTTCGCGCTGGGGCGAATGATCTTGTTGTCTATGCGCTGCTCGATGATGTGAGCCGCCCAGCCCGAGGTGCGCGAAATCACAAACAACGGCGTGAACATCGCTGTCGGCACACCCATCATGTGATAGGACACAGCCGAGAACCAGTCCAGATTCGGGAACATTTTCTTGGCGTCCCACATCACGGATTCCAAGCGTTCAGCGATGTCAAACATTTTGGTCGAGCCTGCATCCTTGGACAGATTGTGCGCGACTTCCTTAATCACTTTATTGCGCGGGTCCGAGATGGTATAGACCGGATGGCCGAAACCAATGATGACTTCTTTATTTTCAACGCGCTTCTTGATATCCGCTTCGGCTTCATCAGGATTGTCGTAGCGTTTCTGAATTTCAAATGCCACTTCATTGGCACCACCGTGTTTAGGACCGCGCAGCGCGCCTATGGCACCGGTGATAGCGGAATACATGTCCGACCCCGTACCGGCGATCACACGACCTGCAAAGGTCGAAGCATTGAATTCATGCTCTGCATACAGAATCAGCGAGGTATGCATGGCTTTTTCCCACATGGCTGAAGGCGGCGCGCCGTGCAGCAGATGCAGGAAATGACCGCCGATAGAATCATCATCGGTCTCGGTTTCTATGCGGCGACCATTGTGGCTGTAGTGATACCAGTACAGCAGCATGGAGCCCAGCGACGCCATCAGGCGATCGGCGATATCACGCGCGCCCGGCGTATTGTGATCTTCCTTCTCTGGCAGCACGCAGCCCAGTGCTGACACACCGGTGCGCATCACATCCATAGGATGTGATGAAGCAGGCAGCCATTCGAGTGCACCTTTCACATTCGCTGGCAGACCACGCAGGGCCTTCAGCTTTTGCTTATAAGCTTTCAGTTCGGCAGCGGTAGGCAGCTTGCCATGCACCAGCAGGTGGGCAATTTCTTCAAACTCGCAGGCATTGGCCACGTCGAGAATGTCATAGCCACGGTAATGCAAGTCATTGCCTGTCTTGCCCACGGTGCACAGTGCGGTGTTGCCGGCGGTGACGCCAGACAAGGCAACCGATTTTTTAGGCTTGAAGCCTGGCGTAGTTTGCTCGCTCATATTTTCTCCCTGAATACTGATTCGAATAATTTTCGGATAATTGACGATTGATTTTTCAACGAATTTTTTGACTATGTTTTCGACTGTTTTAATTCATGACACCGATGATGCCTGCGTCATTTATTAAAGCCGAGTTATTTGGCTTTTTGCTGTGCAAACAGCGCATCCAGTTTTTGCTCATAGTCGTGATAGGCAATGCGGTCATACAACTCCATACGGGTCTGCATGGTATCAACCACATTTTTTTGCGTACCATCGCGACGCACAGCCATATAGACATTTTCTGCTGCCTTGTTCATGGCGCGGAAAGCTGAGAGTGGATACAGCACAAGACCGCAATCGGCATCACGCAATTCGTCGACGGTAAACAGCGGTGTCGCACCGAACTCGGTGATATTGGCCAGAATAGGTACCTTCACTGCGGCTGCGAACTGCTTATACATAGACAATTCAGTGATCGCTTCCGGGAAGATCATGTCAGCGCCGGCTTCTACACAAGCGACTGCACGTTCAATCGCTGATTCCAGACCTTCGACTGCGAGTGCATCGGTGCGCGCCATGATGACGAAATTTTCATCCGTTCTTGCGTCCACTGCCGCTTTAATGCGATCGACCATTTCCTGCTTGGTGACGATCTCTTTATTGGGCCTGTGACCGCAGCGCTTGGCGCCGACCTGATCTTCAATGTGAATCGCTGCAGCTCCGAATTTGATCATGGACTTGACGGTACGGGCTACATTGAAAGCGGAAGAACCAAAGCCTGTATCCACATCGACCAGCAAAGGCAGATCACACACATCGGTGATGCGACGCACATCTGTCAGTACATCATCCAGATTGGAAATACCCAGATCCGGCAGACCGAGTGAGCCGGCGGCCACGCCACCACCCGACAAATAGATGGCACGGAAGCCGGCCCGTTTGGCCAGCAGTGCATGGTTCGCATTAATGGCACCGATGACTTGCAGCGGTGACTCTTCTTTCATGGCTTGCCGAAAACGGGCGCCGGGGGATTGCATGCTCATGTTCAGTCCTGTCAGATCTGTTTCAGGTTGGGAATTCATGACTGTCTTTGCAATCGCTGTGCCACATAGACGCTTCAGTAGTAGCCTAACTCAGGGCAGAAAATTCCCTCTGCAAAACAAGGACTTGGATGGTAGGGCAAGCTTCTGCTCCAGCCTCATATAAAGCACTTGTTTCATTTTACGTTTCAATACCTTAAACTGCACGAAACATGAAACATTAATGAAACAAT
>CAIQLE010000018.1 GCA_903872555.1 uncultured bacterium | reverse complement strand
TGAAGATCAAAATGAAACAAGGGCAAGCATAAGCATGAATTACAGCGGCAAACAGGTACTGGTACTGGGACTCGGTGAATCCGGCCTCGCGATGGCGCGATGGCTGGCCCGTGCCGGCGCACGCCTGCGCGTTGCCGATACCCGTGCCATGCCTGACCGTCTGCCTGCATTAAAAGCAATCCAGCACGATGTGGAGTTTGTGGCGGGCGAGTTTGCGCCGGCACTGCTGGAAGGTATGGATTACGTCGCAGTCAGTCCGGGCCTCGCACCGAATAAAGAACTTGCTGTGATTTTGCCGGCAGCGCAAGAAAAGAATATTCCTGTCTGGGGTGAGATTGAATGGTTTGCACAAGCACTCGCTGCATTAAAAGCAGAGCGCAACTATCAGCCAAAAGTGCTGGCCATTACCGGCACCAATGGCAAGACCACGGTGACCAGTCTTACAGGTCAGCTCTGTCAAGCCGCCAGACTGTCGGTCAAAGTGGCGGGCAATATCAGTCCGGCCGCACTCGATGTCTTATATGAAGCGATGGATAGCGATGCCTTGCCCGAGGTCTGGGTATTGGAATTGTCCAGCTTCCAGCTGTATAGCACCTACAGCCTGAATGCCGATGCCGCTGTGGTCTTAAATGTCACTCAGGATCATCTGGACTGGCATGGCGACATGAATGCTTACGCTCAGGCTAAAGAAAGAATTTTTGGTGAACACACCACACGCGTCGTGAACCGGAATGACGCACGCAGCATGAAAATGGCCAAGGCTCAGTCGCATGTCATTAGTTTTGGCAGCGATCTGCCGACCGATGCCGATTGCCTGGGCCTGTCGGATGAGCATGGCATGCGCTGGCTGATGCTGGCTGTGGCACATGATGAAGGCGAAAAGAAAAAACGCGGCAAGCCTCAGCCTGATGCAGAAATCTTCATCAACAAACTGATGCCGGCTGATGCCCTGCCTATTCGTGGTCAACACAACGCGATGAATGTGCTGGCTGCTATTGCACTCTGCCGTGCGATTGATCTACCACTGGCGCCCTTGTTACATGCTGCCCGTCAGTATCAGGGTGAGCCGCACCGTGTGCAAACAGTAGCGAGCATTGCCGGTGTTGAGTATATCGATGACAGCAAAGGCACCAATGTCGGTGCTACCGTAGCTGCCCTCGAAGGTCTGGGTGATGCTGACGCATCCGAGCCGAAGTTGATCCTGATTGCAGGCGGTGACGGCAAGGGACAAGATTTTTCACCGCTGGCATCTGCGGTGCAGCGATATGTAAAAACGGTATTCCTGATCGGTCGTGATGCGCCCGCTGTGCGTACGGCACTGATTGATACGGGCGTCACGCTGACGAGTTGCGCAACACTGGAAGACGCTGTGCGTGAAGCGGCTCTGCTTGCACGTGAAGGCGACAAAGTCTTGCTGTCACCCGCCTGTGCCAGCTTTGATATGTTCAGCAGTTATGCCCATCGGGCACAGGTGTTTGTCGATACCGTGCGTGAACTGGGCCTGGATCGCGGCGAGGTCATGGCATGAAGCTGACGCTGCCATTTTTCAGCGAACGCGAGACATCCGCTCCGGATGTGCGCATGGGTCAGCGTTCGAGCATGCTCGAATATGATCAGTCGCTGTTATGGATCGTCTTGCTCTTGCTTCTGGGCGGCATCATCATGGTGTATTCCGCTTCGGTCGGTCTGCCCGATTCGCCTAAATATGCCAACTATAAAAATTATCATTTTTTAGCGCGGCAATCGTTTTTTGTTATCACCGGTCTGATTCTGGGTGTGTTTGCTTTCCGGGTCCGCGTAGAGCAATGGGAGCAGGCCACGCCCTGGCTGTTTCTGGGTGCGCTGTTTCTGATGGTGCTGGTATTGATCCCCGGCATAGGCAAGGGCGTGAATGGCGCGCGGCGCTGGATAGGTTTTAGCGGTTTGAATTTGCAGCCTTCTGAAGTGCTGAAGCTGATGATGGTGTTTTATGCCGCTGATTTCACAGTGCGCAAGCAACAGTACATGCACAAGCTGACTAAAGGTTTTATGCCTATGGCAGGTGCTGTCGGTGTGTGCGGTGGGTTGCTGATGTTGCAGCCTGACTTGGGTGCGGCAGGTGTGGTGGTCTGTATTGCTATGGGCATTCTGTTTCTGGGTGGTTTCAACATCATCTGGTTTGGCGGCATCACTGGCGTGCTCGGCTCAGTGTTTTCGCTGATCATTATGTTATCGCCATGGCGGCGGGAACGACTGCTGGCTTATCTGGATCCATGGGATCCGAATAATGCACAGGACAAGGCCTATCAGTTATCGCATTCGCTGATTGCTTTTGGGCGTGGTGAATTATTTGGTGTGGGTCTGGGTGGTAGCGTGGAAAAACTGCATTACCTGCCTGAAGCGCATACCGACTTTTTGCTGGCCGTCATCGGTGAAGAATTAGGTCTGGCAGGCGTGCTGCTGGTGACTGGTTTGTTCTATTGGATAGTGCGTCGCGCCTTCGACATCGGCCGTCAGGCGATCGCTTCAGAAAAATATTTCGCGGGACTGGTCGCTAAAGGCATAGGCATCTGGATAGGCGTGCAGACCTTCATCAATATGGGCGTGACTCTGGGTCTGTTGCCTACCAAAGGCCTGACACTGCCTTTGATGAGTTACGGCGGCTCGGGTGTGGTGATCAATTGCATAGGACTGGCAGTTTTAATGCGTATTGATTATGAAAACCGTCAAATGATGCGAGGAGTGCGCACATGAAGCGCCTGCTCATCATGGCGGCCGGTACCGGCGGACATATTTTCCCCGGTCTCGCGATTGCCGACACCATGCGTGCACGCGGCTGGGAAGTGTCCTGGCTGGGTACACGGCATGGGATGGAAGCCGGCATCGTGCCTCAGCATGGACTGAATTTCGATGCGATTGATTTTGCCGGTCTGCGTGGCAAAGGACTCAAACATACGGTGACCGGTGTTTTTAAAATGCTGGCCGGTTTTATTCGTTGCGCCAGCATCATAAGTAAACGTAAACCAGGCATCGTGCTTGGCATGGGTGGTTATGTGACGGTGCCGGGCGGTGTGATGGCTGCCCTCTCAGGCAAGCCCTTAGTGCTGATGAATGCAGATGCAGCACTGCTCATGTCGAACAAGGCTTTACTGCCCTTTGCACGCAAAGTGCTGTTTGGTTTTGCGGCCGAAGGAGTACAGGCTTCGAAGTCTCAAGTGACCGGTAATCCGGTACGCAAGGAAATCAGCAGCATGGCAGCGCCGGGTATGCGTTATGCCGCACGCACTGGTGTGCTGAATATTCTGGTCATCGGCGGCAGTCTGGGCGCCAAAGTATTAAACGATATCGTGCCGGAAGCCTTGGCCTTATTGCCGCTGGAGAGCCGGCCGCGCATTGTGCATCAGTCAGGCCGTCAGCATATCGAAGCACTCAGACAGGGCTATGCCGAAGCCGGCGTCGATGCCGAAGTCGTGGATTTTATTGATGACATGGCAGCACGTTATGCCGCAGCGGATCTGGTGATCTGCCGCGCAGGCGCGATTACGGTTGCAGAACTATGCGCAGCCGGCGTGGCCAGCGTGCTCGTGCCGCTGGTGGTGTCAACCACATCGCATCAGCGCAATAACGCGCAGTGGATGGCACAGGCCGGTGCTGCCACACACCTGCCGCAGCAAGATATGGACAAAGTAGGTTTGGCAGCGCTCCTGAAAGGGCTGACGCGCGAAACATGTCAGGACATGGCCGAAGCTGCTTACCGGCATGGCCGGCGTGATGCGAATGAAGTGATAGCGCAAGTGCTGGAAGATTTGGAACAAGCATGAAACACAAAGTAAAAAATATACATTTTGTAGGCCGAGCAGCGTGGTCACGCTGCGCTTGTTCACTGGCGGCGCAGCCGAAGCCGCAGATGGACCAATGACATGAAACACAAAGTAAAAAATATACATTTCGTGGGCATAGGCGGCTCCGGAATGAGCGGCATTGCTGAGGTATTACTCAATCTCGGTTATACCGTCTCGGGCTCGGATCTCGCCAACAATGCGGCCAGCCGTCGTCTGGCGGAACTGGGTGCGTGCATAGCTATCGGGCATGCGCCCGAAAATGTCGAAGGTGCTGATGCCATCGTCACGTCGACTGCCGTTCAGCCGAATAATCCGGAAGTGCTGGCGGCGCGTGCACGTCATATTCCTATCGTGCCGCGCGCGGTGATGCTGGCTGAGCTGATGCGTTTGAAGCGTGGCATTGCAATCGCCGGAACCCATGGCAAGACCACGACTACCAGTCTGGTGGCATGCGTGCTGGCAGAGGCCGGACTAGATCCTACTTTTGTGATTGGTGGTCGTTTAAATAGTGCAGGTGCAAATGCGAAGCTGGGCACGGGTGAATTCATCGTCGCTGAAGCGGATGAATCGGACGCATCCTTCCTGAATCTCTCGCCTGTGATCGAAGTCATTACGAATATCGATGCCGATCACATGGAGACCTATGACCACAGCTTTGCCAAGCTCAAACAGGCTTTCATAGAATTTACCCAGCGCCTACCTTTTTATGGCGTTGCCATCCTGTGTATGGATGATGCGAACGTGCGCGAGATCATGCCTTTTATTTCCAAGATGGTGATGACGTATGGCTTCCATGAAGATGCTGAAGTACGTGCGATTGATGCGCGGGCTGTGAATGGTCATATGGAATTCACAGTCATTCAGAAAGACTATGCGCCCTTGGCCATACGCCTGAACCAGCCCGGCATGCACAACGTGCAAAACGCCTGTGCTGCGATTGCGATAGCGCGCGAGCTGGATGTAGCTGATATACACATACAAAAAGCCTTGCAGGAATTTACCGGTGTGGGCAGGCGTTTCACTAAGTACGGAAAATTGCCTTTGCCTCAGGGCGGCGAATTTTCACTGGTGGACGATTATGGTCATCACCCGGTGGAAACAGCTGCCACGATTGCTGCTGCGCGCGGTGCTTTCCCCGGACAACGTCTGGTGCTCGCTTTCCAGCCGCATCGCTATACGCGTACACGCGATCTGTTTGAAGATTTTGTCAAAGTTTTGTCCACCGTGGATGTGCTGGTATTGGCGGATGTGTATGCCGCCGGAGAGCAAGCAATTCCGGCTGCTGATGGACGTTCGCTGGCGCATGCTTTGCGCGTGGTCGGTAAAACAGAACTGGTGTTTGTGGAAGACATGGCTGACATGCCAGGCATCCTCTTAAAGATGGCCAGAGACGGCGACATTGTGATGACTATGGGCGCCGGTTCCATTTCAAATGTGCCCGCACAGCTGCAGCAAATGGCTGCAAAGGAAACTGCATGAGTAGCGATCTGAAAAAAGAATTTGGCAAAGTCGGTGTCTTGTTTGGCGGGCGCTCGGCTGAGCGCGAGATTTCACTGATGTCGGGCGCAGGTGTCTTGAAAGCACTACAGGCGCAGGGGATTGATGCGCATGGCTTCGATCCGGCACAGCGCTCACTGGCAGAGCTGGCAGCAGAAAAATTTGATCGTGTCTTTATCGCCCTGCATGGCCGCTATGGTGAAGATGGCACGCTGCAAGGTGCGCTTGAACAGCTGGGTATTCCGTATACCGGCCCAGGTGTTCTGGCCTCTGCGATTGCGATGGACAAGGCAATGACTAAGCGCGTCTGGCTGCAGAATGGCCTGGCAACGCCGCGCTTTGAAATGCTCTCTCCTTCCAGTGACTGGAAAGCTGTCAGCGACAAACTTGGACTGCCTCTGATCGTCAAACCTGCACATGAAGGCTCCACGCTGGGCCTGACCAAGATTACCGATGTGGCGCAACTGCCTGCAGCTTATGCGCAGGCAGCGAAATTCGACAAGGCCGTAATGGCAGAAGAATTCATCAGCGGCATGGAGCTGACTTGCCCAGTGCTGGGTGCAGGTGATGAGGCGAGAGCGCTGCCGGTGGTGCGTATCGTCGCGCCGGATGCGAACTACGACTATCAGAATAAATATTTTTCAGATGAGACGAAATATCTCTGCCCCAGTGAGTTGCCGCCTGAGCAGGAACAGCAGATACAGCAACTGGTGCTGGAAAGCTATCGCAGTCTCGGATGCCGTGGCTGGGCGCGGGCCGATGTGATGGTGCGTGCCAGTGATAACCAGCCCTTCCTGCTGGAGAT
>CAIQLE010000017.1 GCA_903872555.1 uncultured bacterium | reverse complement strand
TGGTTGGCAGATCTCTGTCAAAAATCAAAATCACGGGTGCTGGTTGGTACTCGAAATTATGTTGAGAACATAAACCCAGATATTCCCGATGACTAATGGCTCGCAGCTCTTCCACTATGCTTACATCATGGGCTTCTATCAAAACTACGGAGATATGATTTGAGGAACTGTCCAGATAACTAGCTTCAAATGGCTCCTTCAACAACTCGAGTTGCCAGTTAATTAGTTTGCCTTTTCTGTAATGCCTTGGGAATGAGGAGTTGAAGGCAGCCAATTCTTTCGTGACGCTCTCAAATAAATTGCGCCCCATAATTCTTAAGAAAATTCTCATCTACTGTCCCCTCCGGTAGATTGTTCAGATAGACATGTCTGGTGTTCATCCGGCTGCAACTAACATGTCAGGCAATTCTTTGATGTTTTCCCAGAGATTGGCTTGCAACAGCCGTGATCGTTCTTGCGATGCATAGAGGCGGATCTCGACCCGCGCACTCCACTCATCATCGCCAGCCAGCGCAAGCCGTTTTTCTCTGAGGTCTTCGAGTGCACATTGCTCTGGCAGCCATGCAATGCCTATGCCGTCTAGGGCGAGTGAGTGCAAAACACGTGTATGGGGACTTTGTGCAATCACATTGAAAAACGGGTCAGTGGGACGAAATCTTATGAGTCCATTACAAATCCTTCCAAAAAAGGTTTCTGGCGGATAGGAGAGCAAGGGAAGATTTCGCAGTTTGGATTCGGTGAGGGTATACATGGGCTCACCTTCTATGTCTGCTTTGCAAACGGGGATGAGCTTGTCATGGCCCAGTGTCACCATAGGATAAGACTTGTCATCGATGGACATGGGTACGGCCGGACTGTGATAAACCATCAGCAGGTCACAGCGTCCACTGGATAATGAAACCATGCCCTCATAATTTTCACCGGCTGAAATCTCAAACTTCAGTCCGCTGATATGTTCATTGATATGTCGGATCCAGACCGGTAAAAAATTTTGTGTCAGTGAGTGCGCTACAAAGAGTTTGATGCCGGCAAAGACTTTGCTGCGATGACCCAGTGCGATACGAGTGTCATGTAAATGCCTGACCATTTCACTCGCGGCGTCCCTGAAGAGGTGTCCTGCCATGGTCAGCCGCGGTGGCACCGTGTCTCTATCCACCAGACTGATGCCTATCCACTCCTCGAGTGAACGTATGCGTCTGCTAAAGGCCGATTGCGTGACATTCCTTGCTTGTGCAGCCCTGGTGAAACTGGACAAATCCGAGAGAACAAGAAAGTCCTCTAGCCATTCAATATCCATGTCGTCTCCCCTTGCTTAGCGCTCAGTCTTTTACGATGCGTTCTTCAGAGCGGCTTATAAATAGTAATTTTTCCAGAAGGAAATAATTAATATTCTTGTAACTTTTGTGACGAGCTCAATGTAAACAAAAAAGTTCCGAGGCGATAGGGGGGAAGTGGTCTGATGTGTGAAAAGTTTTATCGAATTTAGGTCAGCACAGGCCATATGTGACACAACAACAACGATATTTCCCCTATTCACCCGTCATTAACAGGGGAAATACAGCCAAATCAAGGCTTTCAGACGCGAGCACATAGTGCATCGAGCAGCCGATAGAAGTGCAGACAGACGAAAAAAAACCGCCAGCAAGCTGACGGTTTTCTTTGAAGCTAAACAACAGATCAATGTGCGTGAATATCATTGTCGCGGGTTTCGCGAACGAATATTGCACCGACAATCGCTGTCATCAGTGCGATAACGATCGGATACCAGAGACCGTAGTAGATATCGCCCTTGAATGCCACCAGCGCAAACGCGGTGGTTGGCAGCAGTCCACCGAACCAGCCGTTACCAATATGGTAGGGCAGGGACATAGAGGTGTAGCGGATACGGGTCGGGAACATCTCAACCAGCATCGCAGCGATAGGACCGTAGACCATGGTCACATATAGCACCAGGATGAACAGCAGCAGCAGCACCATAGGCTTGTTGATCTGGGAAGAATCAGCCTTTGCAGGATAACCCGCTTCCTTGATCATTTCCTTGAGCTTGCCATTGAACTCTGCATCCTTGGCAGTCGCATCTTCTTTCGAGAGGCCAGCAGCGCTGTAGGATTCGAGAACCTGTTCACCCACCTTGATGGTGGCAACTGTACCGGCAGGAGCTGCCACGTTCTGGTAGTTGACCGATGCAGCAGCCAGTTTCGCCTTGGCGATATCACAAGAAGAAGTGAACTTCTTGGTGCCGGTAGGGTTGAACTGGAACTGACATTCAGCCGGATCAGCATTGACGATCACCGGTGAATTGGTTTGTGCTGTTTCAAGGGCTGGGTTTGCATAGTGCGTCAGCGCCTTGAAAATTGGGAAGTAGGTCAGAGCAGCGACCACACAGCCCACCAGAATGATGTTCTTACGGCCGATCTTGTCTGAGAGTGAGCCAAAGACGATGAAGAAAGGCGTGCCGATCAAGAGCGCAGCTGCGATCAGGATGTTGGCAGTCGGGCCATCAACCTTCAACGTCTGCGTCAGGAAGAACAGTGCGTAGAACTGACCGGTGTACCACACCACGGCCTGACCTGCGGTCAGACCAACCAGTGCGAGGATCACCAGTTTCAGGTTTTTCCACTGACCAAAGGCTTCCGACAGAGGCGCTTTCGAAATCTTGCCTTCGTCCTTCATCTTTTGGAAAGCTGGCGATTCATTCATCGACAAACGGATCCAAACTGATACACCCAGCAGGAAGACAGAGACCAGGAAAGGAATGCGCCAGCCCCATTCAGCAAAGGCTTCTTCGCCGATAGCGCTACGGGTTGCCAGAATCACCATCAGGGACAGGAACAGGCCCAGCGTTGCTGTAGTCTGAATCCATGCAGTGAAAGCACCGCGCTTGTCGTCCGGTGCATGCTCGGCGACATAAGTCGCTGCGCCACCGTACTCACCACCTAATGCCAGACCTTGCAGAATACGCAGCGATACCAGAATGATAGGTGCAGCAATGCCAATGCTGGCGTAGTTAGGCAAGAGGCCGACGATGAAGGTCGAGACACCCATAATCAGAATCGTGATCAGGAAGGTGTATTTACGGCCGACCATGTCACCCAGACGACCGAAGACGATCGCGCCGAAAGGACGTACCAGGAAGCCTGCAGCAAAAGCCAGCAGTGCAAAAATAAATGCGGTGTTGGGATCAGCGCCTGCGAAAAACTGTTTCGCAATGATCGATGCCAGCGAACCGTACAGATAAAAGTCGTACCATTCAAAGACGGTACCTAGCGAGGATGCAAAGATAACCTTGCGTTCCTCGGCTGTAATGCCGGCCGTTGCGGCTTGGGCAGTTGCCATGATGTCTCCTTGATTTTATGAAAAGCTAGATTGCATGAGGGAACTCTTGCAATCTGCCGGAGTGTAGGGAGCGAAACTTACGCATCCCTTGCTCGAAACTTACAGAAACTTACTGGCGACCCGGGAAAGCGAACGGTCGTGCGTATATCTGTGCTATTCTCGTCGGCACATAAAATTCCGCACTATATAAATCTAAAAAAATACAGGAGATCCTCATGACTGAAGCCGTCATTGTTTCGACCGCCCGCACACCCCTCGCTAAGTCCTGGAAGGGTAGCTTTAATATGACCCACGGCGCGACCCTCGGTGGTGCTGCCCTCAGAGCGGCCATAGAGCGCGCCGGGATTGATCCGGCTGAGGTGGAAGACGTGATGATGGGCTGCGCCAATCCCGAAGGCGCCACCGGCATGAACATTGCCCGTCAGGTGGCACTGCGCGGCGGCTGCCCGGTCACCACTGGTGGCATTACGATCAATCGTTTTTGTTCTTCAGGCCTGCAAACCATCGCCAGCGCTGCCCAACGCATTATTGCGGGTGAGGGTGATGTGTATGCGGCGGGCGGTGTTGAATCTATCTCCTGCGTGCAGAATGAAATGAACATGCACATGATGTCGGATTCCTGGCTGAAGGAACACAAGCCAGAAATCTACTGGCCCATGCTGCAAACCGCAGAAACGGTCGCCAAGCGCTATAACATCAGTCGCGAGCGTCAAGACCAGTATGGTGTGCAAAGTCAGCTGCGTGCAGCAGCAGCGCGTGATGCCGGTAAATTCAGTGATGAAATCGTTGCCGTCACAACGACCATGGCCGTCGCAGATAAGAACACTGGTCAGATCGTTACGCGTGAAGTGACGGTATCGGCGGATGAAGGTATACGCAGTGATACCACTTACGAAAGCGTCTCGCAAATCCGTACAGCTGTGCCCGGTGGCGTGATCGCAGCGGGCAATGCCAGCCAGTTTTCAGATGGCGCATCCGTCGCCATCATCATGAGTGATAAAGCTGCTGCTGCAGCTGGCAAAAAACCACTGGGCGTATTCCGTGGCTTCGCGGTCTCAGGCTGCGAACCGGATGAAATGGGCATAGGCCCCGTGTTTGCGATTCCTAAGCTCTTGAAAAAGGCTGGTCTGAAGATAGAAGACATCGGCCTCTGGGAATTAAATGAAGCCTTTGCCGTTCAGGTGCTGTATTGCGCCGATACGCTGGGTATTCCTATGGACAGACTGAACGTCAATGGCGGTGCGATTGCGCTGGGCCATCCTTATGGCACTTCAGGCGCACGCCTGACTGGCCATGCACTGATTGAAGGCAAGCGTCGCGGTGCCAAGTATGTGGTCGTGACCATGTGCATAGGCGGCGGGCAGGGCGCTGCTGGCTTGTTCGAAGTCCTTTGATCGGTATACAGGGCTGAGTCGGTACTCTCATGGCCAGCCCCATGTCTTCACTGATTTTGTCCAGGCGCGACCTGGACTTTCTGCTGTATGAATGGCTTGCAGCAGAAACACTGAATCAGCGTCAGCGTTTCGCTGACCATAATCGTGAGACCTTTGATGCGGTGCTTGATCTATGCCAACAGCTGGCCACCGAGCAGTTCGCGCCTCACAACAAAAAATCTGATGAACACGAGCCGCAATTCGATGGCGAGCGTGTCTCCATCATTCCCGAAGTCGCACAGGCACTGAAAGCCTTTAGTGAATCCGGTCTGCTGGCAGCAGGCCAGGATTATGAGCTGGGCGGCATGCAACTGCCTTGTGTGATCGAAAAAGCCGGCTTCGCCTGGTTCAAGGGGGCGAATGTGTCCACCTCGGCCTATCCCTTCCTCACTATAGGCAATGCCAACACACTGTTGAAGTGTGGATCGCCCGAACAAATTCATCAGTACGTCAAGCCTATGCTGGCAGGACGCTTCTTCGGCACCATGTGTCTCTCCGAGCCTCAGGCCGGCTCCAGTCTCTCTGACATTACGACACGTGCTGACCCGGATGAGAGCGGTGCTTATCGCCTGCGCGGTAACAAGATGTGGATCTCCGGTGGCGAGCATGAACTGTCTGAGAACATCGTGCATCTGGTACTGGCTAAAGTGCCGGGTGAAGATGGCAAGCTGATTCCTGGTGTGAAAGGCATTTCACTATTTATTGTGCCGAAATATCTAGTTCATGCAGATGGCAGTCTGGGGGAGCGCAACGATGTGGTTCTCGCAGGCCTGAACCACAAGATGGGTTATCGCGGCACCACCAACTGCCTGCTGAATTTCGGTGAAGGTAAATATCAGCCTGCCGGCAAACCGGGAGCTATAGGCTATCTGGTGGGTAGTCTGCATCAGGGACTGGCGGCCATGTTCAATATGATGAACGAGGCACGTATAGGCGTCGGTCTCGGCGCAGTGATGCTGGGCTACACCGGCTATCTGCATGCACTGGATTATGCGCGCAATCGTCCTCAGGGTAGGCATGCAGCAAACAAAGATGCAGCACAGCCTCAGGTCGCCATCATCGAGCACACCGACGTCAAGCGCATGCTGCTGGCGCAAAAAGCCTATGTGGAAGGTGGCCTCGCATTAATTCTTTATTGCGCGCGTCTGGTCGATGAAGAAAAAACGGCAGAAGATATTCTGATACGCGAGCAAGCCACTCTGTTGCTAGACATATTGACTCCGATCGCTAAATCCTGGCCTTCGCAATGGTGTCTGGAAGCGAATAATCTGGCGATTCAGGTACACGGTGGTTATGGCTATACCCGCGAATATGCGGTTGAACAGTTCTATCGCGACAATCGCCTCAATCCTATTCATGAAGGCACCCACGGCATACAGGGACTTGATCTGCTGGGCCGCAAGGTCGTGATGCGCAAAGGCGAGGCATTCAGATTACTCTCGCAACGTGTGCGCGACACCATCGCTCGTGCTTCAGGCCTGCCACAGTCAGGCGCCTTGAGTCAGCGTTGGGAAAGACTGGAGCAAGTGACGGCTGAATTACATGCAACGGGCGATCTGAATCTGACACTGGCCAATGCCTCTGTTTATCTGGAAGCCTTTGGTCATTTAGTGATGGGCTGGATTTGGCTGGAACAAGCGCTCGCAGCACAGGCCATGACACGTGGCGATACTGATTTTTATGCCGGCAAGCAGCAGGCTTGCCTATGGTTTTTTGCCTGTGAAATTCCCAAGGTCGATGCCCAACTTGATTTGCTGGCCTCACTTGATACCACCAGTCTGAACATGCAAGACCGCTGGTTTTAAATTGTATGAAACTCGCTCTTGCTATGATTTGAATGATGTCTGAAATCACACGATGGCTCGGCGCTAAGTCTATTTAACATTCAACTCAAATAATCATGATCAAACATATCGTCATGTGGCAATTAAAAGACCACGCAGAAGGCGCAGACAAAATCAGCAATGCAAAAAAAATGAAAGCCTTGCTGGATGCCTGTGCCGACATCGTGCCCGGTGTATTGAAATTTGAAGTCGCTCTCGCACAGCCGGAATTAGAAGCCACCTATGATGTGGTTTTGTATTCTGAATTTGAATCGGTCGCAGCACTCGATGCCTATCAAAATCATCCTCAGCACGTGGCACTGAAACCCTTCGTGGGTGCAGTCAGGCTGGCACGTCAGTGCATGGATTATGAAATTTAATGACAACAGGACGCATCATGCACAGCATTAAAGAATTATTTGACCTCTCCGGCAAAACGGCATTGATTACCGGCGGCTCGCGCGGACTGGGTTTACAGATGGCTGAAGCTCTGGGCGCACAAGGGGCGCAAATCGTCATTTCATCACGCAAGCAAGATGAACTCGATCAGGCGGTTGTCCATTTAAAAGCATTGGGTATCACTGCGACTGCAGTAGCAGCTGATCTGGGTAAAGAAGCAGACGTTAAATTATTGACGGATGCAGCAATGAAGCAACTGGGTCATATTGACATTCTGATTAACAATGCCGGCGCCACCTGGGGTGCACCCGCTGAAGACCATCCTGTGGAAGGCTGGGACAAGGTCATGAACCTGAATGTGCGCAGTATATTTTTACTGTCACAAGCGGT
>CAIQLE010000016.1 GCA_903872555.1 uncultured bacterium | reverse complement strand
CTGCGGGCAGTAACCGCAATCTTCAGGGCAGCCGCCTGTCTTAATTGACAGCAGGGTAGCGAGTTCTACTTCATTGACTTCAAAATGAGCACGATGCACTTGCTGCGCACGCCACATCAGATCATTGAAAGGCAAGGCGAACAGCGCCTCGACTTCTGAGACGGGCCAGGTTTCATTGGCGCTTGCCAGATCAGCGACTATTTTTGCGGCAGCGTGAAAGGTGATTGTTTGCGACGACATGCAAAATCCTATACTTAAACAAAATAAATTAAAGAGCCGGTTCAGGCCAGGTATCCAGTAAATCAAAGCGCAGGCTCTGGGCTGCCAGTGCAGTCATTTCAGCCGGCGGCAGCGTCATCCGTGGCAGCACACCCAGCAGTGGCGCAGGCAACTGCTGCTCGAGCATCCGCAAATTATCTTGCTGATGCGGCATGTCAGGTTCTATCGTGTTGGCGACCCAGCCAGCCAGTTTCAGACCGCGCGCTGCGATCGCTTCAGCGGTCAGCAAGGCATGATTCAGACACCCCAGACGCAGTCCAACGACGAGGATAACATCAAGCTGCAAACCCGCCGCCAAATCGGCCGTATCAAAATGCTGGGACAAGGGCACGCGGAAGCCGCCCACGCCTTCGACCACGACCGCTTCGGCATAGGCGCTGATCTGCTGACAGGCCTGCATTAAACGCGATGGATCGATGCTCACCTGCTCTAAAGCAGCCGCAATGTGCGGCGCACAAGCCTCGCGCAGTACATAGGGCGCAGTCAGTTCTCGCGGCAAGGCCAGCGAAGAAGCAGCGACCAGTTGCTCGACATCGTCATTGACCCACTCGCCGTCAATCAGTTCTGTGCCGGCTGCTACGGGTTTCATGCCGGTCGCCTTAAGTCCCTTATGAGCCAGTGCTTGCAGACAAGCGGTACTGACCAGCGTTTTGCCAACGCCGGTATCTGTACCCGTAACAAAACAGGAAAACTTTAGCGTCATGTAGGTCTCGCTTGCAATGCATTGATGGCCGTGGCCAGCTGATCGACTTGCGTCAGCGTATGCGCCGCAGAGAGTGTGATGCGCAGCCGTGCAGAATTTTGCGGCACCGTTGGTGGCCGGATCGCACCCACCCACAGACCCTGCGCCATCAAATTTGCGCCGGCATCCATAGTGGCTTGATTGGCACCGATCACTATCGGCTGTATCGCTGTTTCAGAGGGAAGCAACTGCCAGTCCCTGAGTTTGAGGCTGCTGCTCAGACGGGCAATCAGCAGACGCAGATGATGACGGCGTTCACGCCCTTCCTGTCCCGACAGTATGTTGAGACTGGTGAGCAATGCATGAGCCACGGCCGGTGGTGCTGCGGTGGTGTAGATATAACTACGTGCACGCTGCACCAGCCATTCAATCACGCTCTCATGCGCAGCTACAAACGCGCCCGCCACACCCGCTGCTTTGCCCAGCGTGCCCATGTAAATCATGTGCGGCGATTGCAAGGACAGATGTTCAAGTACACCGCG
>CAIQLE010000015.1 GCA_903872555.1 uncultured bacterium | reverse complement strand
TGCCTGCTTCGCCAGCAAAGTCAGCCTGCCGGCCGAAGGCGTCAGCTTCACTGCTGCAGAGCTTGCGGCTGCATTGCATGCCTCGGTTGATAAGAGCCGTGCTGCCCTGCGACGTGACTGCATCGATATCCTGCAAGTACATAACCTGAGCGTGAGCCACGCCGCCAATCCTTTGATAGGCGAGGCCTTACAGGCACTCAAAGCGCAAGGTAAAGTCAGACACCTCGGCGCTTCGGTCTATACCGAAGATGAAGCATTGACGGCCATGCATTCTGGCTGGGTCGATGTATTGCAAGTCGCTTATAACGTGCTGGACCAGCGTATGGCCGTGCGTGTGTTTGAAGAAGCGAAACAATTAAATATCGGTGTCCTGACGCGTTCGGCATTTTTGAAAGGTGCGCTGACACCGCGAGCACGTCAGTTGCCGGATGCACTGGCGCCCTTGCGTCATGCCGTGAACACTCTGGCTCAGGCCTGGGATATTTCACTTGAAGCCATGCCGCATGCAGCGCTCGCTTTTTGTCTGGGTGAAGCGCGTATCAGTTCCGTGCTGATCGGCCCCAGCAATGAAGATGAACTCATGCAGGCACTGGCCTCACTGAATGCTGCTGATGCTGCAGCTGCGCATGCCGTGGGCATAGACCATGCACTCAATGACGCCCGTCTGGTAGATCCCAGACTGTGGCCACTGCCCTGAGTGCCATCATGAATAATCAATTGATTGCCCTGATCCGCTGTGATGCATCGACCCGTGTAGGTTACGGTCATCTGATGCGCTGCATGGCACTGGCAGACACTATGCGCGCTACGGCACGCTGGACCGTTATTTTTGCCATCGCCGAAGATGATGCGGCAGCCGAACGTGTGCGTGCAGCGGGCTTTACGGTGGAACAGCTCTACGCTAGTTCATCCCTGCCGACATACGCCTCAGTGAATGCAGTTGATCACCTTAATCAGATCAATCACGTCAACTCAATCAATCAAGCCACTGAAGGCGAATGGCTACAACAAATGGCAGAGCGCCATCAGGCCAGCGTACTGGTGCTAGATGTGCGCAGCTCCCTGTCGCGCGCTGATGTCAGCAAACTACGGCATGAGGGCACACTGATCGTCAGCATTGACGATATCAGCGAGCGCCGGCTGGAAGCCGATCTGGCTTTCTACCCGCCGATTCCTCAGGTCGATGCAATGGACTGGTCAGAATTTTCAGGTCAGCTGTATCACGGCTGGGACTGGATCATGATGCCCGCTAAATTTGCCGCCCAAAAAATACAGCAGCAAGACAGCGACATGCCACACGCCCTGCCCAGATTACTGGTGACCATGGGCGGCTCGGATCCGGCCGGACTCACTTTCCCTGTGATTGAAGCGCTCGAGGCCTTGCCTCAGGCCTTCGATACACGCATCGTGACCGGCAGCGCTTTTGCGCATCAGGCGCAACTGCATGAGCGACTGAAGACGGCTCAACGTCACTACACCCTCATCAGCAACCCTGCCGACATGCCGGCCGTCATGGCCGATACCGATCTGGCCATAGCCTCGTTCGGAGCAACGGCCTATGAACTCGCCTGCCTCGGCATACCCGCGGTGCATCTGTGCCTGAGCGCCGATCATGCCGCCTCGGCTTCCAGCCTGCATCAGGCCGGAGCTGCGCGGGTACTTGGCGAGTATAAAAACATCAGCGTCGAACAGATACGCGCTGCGCTTGAAAACTTACTCATCCATCCGGAACAACTCATAGCCATGCGTGAGCGCAGTCATCATTTGATTGATGGCCGCGGACTGGATCGCATTCTTCACACCATTGAACTCGCCTTAGAAGCCGACTATGCACTCAGTAATTAAAGAATGGCATGAACACAAAGGCCAGCTGCTGGATTCCAAAGCTGGAT
>CAIQLE010000014.1 GCA_903872555.1 uncultured bacterium | reverse complement strand
TGTTAACTTCGCATATCGCATCCAAATCAACCCTCGTCCCACCCAGCTTAAAACCATCTTTGCGAACACCCTCACTCGTGCCAGATACATTCGATAGCGTGGTCTTCCCATCGGTAACCCCAGCAAATTTTTTCGAATCTTCGATCATGTATTCCCGCATTTTTTCTGCAGCTGCAGATAAACCTTCTTTGGTAACAGCGGCACCTGCAAATCCTGTGACTGCGCCTATCAAAATATTCAGTACCTGTTCTTCCCGCCTCAGCTCTGTCAATTGAGTTTGTAAGGCTGTTTTGTCTTCTTCCGCATGACTCTCTTTGAGCTGTTGTTGCAAAGCGCTGCGCTGAGCGCTAATGTAATCACTCACCGCCTGATTGGCTCGCCAGCTGAATTCCTGTGTGATGCTGACTTGCGCATTGATTTCGCTTTCTACCTTTGCTGCATCAAATATTTTTCTGATGCCTGTTTCTTTGTCGCCTGTACGTGCTGACTGATTGCCTGCTATGCCACTGATCCCTGCCAGTGTGACGCTAGAAGTGCTGTCGCTGTCATTGCCTAGGCCTGCGCCCGTGCCGCCGGGCACTAACTTACCTGCAGCACTGAGGCCGACACCGAGATTGGCGCTGAACGATTCGGCGCTATAGCTGGCCTTGTTCTCTATATCGTTCATCGTCAGCTTGCCGTTCGTGCTGAATTGATTGAGGTTTTTTTCAACCGCGATTTGTGTGCTGGTGATGGTGGCGCCGGTCAGCGTGGTATCGCCTTTTGCGCTGACATTAAAACCCTGATCGCCGGCATGCAGACCCGATTGCTCATTCACACTGCTGTAATGACTGACGATGTTGGATTTGGCCAGATTCAGGTTGCCGCTCACACCACTGCCGACCACGAGGCTGCCGCCGTAGCCTTTTTGTCGGGCTTCAAAATCATTCGTGTCTTGCAGGCTCTCTATCTTGAGCTGCTCTCCGGCATGCACATCAATCTTCGGCGCAGTCAGCACAGCGCCGCGCAGTTGTATGTCTTCGTCTGCTTGCACTGCCATGCTTTCGCCAGCCTGAAGGTGGGTGTTGGACCGGCTGATATCGCGGCTGACGGTGGTGCCTTGACCACGGCTTGCAGCGACGGATACGCCCATGCCGCTGTTACTACTGATGACAACACCCAGACTAGTGCTCGTGCTGTGATTGCTTTGCTGCTGTTCGCTGCTGTTGTCTGCAGCCTGCAGCAGGATGTCATGGTCAGCTTCAACCAGTAGTGACTTGCCTGCATAGATTTGACTGCCTTGCACAGTAAGATGACTTTGCGTGTCGCCTCCGCGGGCGCTGATGTGTATATCGCCACCCGCCATCACATCGGAGCTCAGCACTTCGCTGCTGCTTTGAGCGGCATGGCTATCACTGCGACTGCTGCCCGCGTTGATGGCGATACTGATGCCGCCTATTTTGTCGATGGCGTTGGCGTCGCGTGTAATGGGCTTGCCCTGATCATCGGTTCCGGTTTGTATCTGGTTGGCTTTGCCATTGATGGTGCTGCCTTGTCCGGCTTTGACAGCGTCAAAGGCATTCATGTTAGCCATGCCGACATTGGCAAGGGCCAGCGCTTGTATGCGACTGTCTTTGGTATCGGATATGGCACTGATCATTTTTTGTGTGGTCTGTACGGCAGTGACTACCGGATTAGAGACTGCAAGCGTGATGCCCGTTTGTCTGAAAGCGGTGTCTGTGGCGCTGTTGCTGGTGTTGTGCGCCTCAGTGATATCAATCTGTTTCGCTTGCAGGGAAATATTCCCCTGTGGTGCAAGTATCTGGCTGCCTGTCTGACGAAGCGCTTGGTTG
>CAIQLE010000013.1 GCA_903872555.1 uncultured bacterium | reverse complement strand
CGAGCTTGCCGGGGTGCGTGTGCGCTTATGTGTGCTTGTGGTTGCCTTCACGCGGGAAAAATCTGACTTACGTATCAGAGCATGTATGCCCTTGGTGCGGTCAACCACCTGCGACACATTGAAATCGGTGGCCGCAGACATATAGGCATAAGCGACAGCGCGGTCCATGCCCAGTACCTCTGACAAGAATCGTATCCCTTCGCGCACCGCATCTTTCATCGCCTCATCCAGATCAGGATTGAGGCCTATCGCTATCCAGTAATGCGGCGTCTCGCCAAACGGTTTCGTCAGCGAGCCTGAGGCTGAAGGTATGCGTCCATCTCCCTGCTTTAAGAGTGTGAGACGAAAACTGGCGCGCATGGAATGCTCCAGCGCCGTTAAAGCCACTTCGCCATTACCCTGCGCCATATGCGGATCGCCGGTATAAAAATTCGCGCCCTTAACGAATACCGGCAGATACACCGTGGTACCAGCGACCAGATCTTTCACATCCAGATTCCCGCCATATACGCCCGGTGGCACAGAATGCACCTGAGCCTCACTGGCGGCAGCAACCCCCATCACACCCATGAAGGGTGCAGTCGGAAAACGCACTTCTTCACCGCGTGAATTTTTCATCACGCCTTCCCAGGCACCCTGCCTGTTTTTGCGTATGGGCGTGAAGACGGACACGTTATGAAATTTTTCTGGCTGGTCTGCACTGGCATCCGCCTCAGCCGCAGGGGTCTCAGGAAATTCTCCCGGTAAACCGCCTTTGCCATGACGATACGTGATGACGCCATACGGCACGCGTGGCGTGACAGCCAGTATCTCAACCTTCAAAACATCGCCCGGCTCGGCACCGGCTACAGCCACCGGTCCGGTAATGATATGCGGTCCGTCTTTGATGAAATCATGTGCTATCGGCGAAGCAGTTATAGCTATCGCATCTTTCAGCACCATGCGCGCAGGCACGCCTTTGGAAGTGAAATACTTGAGGGGATCACGTCCCTGATCTTCTACCAGTCCCTCATGTGAGAGGGTGTCAAACACGACCGTCGCACCTGAGGGGACGGTGAGTAAGGCGGGCTGACTGGCATTGGGCAGATAGCCCCAGAGTATGGTGTCGACGGTGGAAGGGACGTAATACACTTTGCCGGGCAGGCCTTTGACCTTCAGCTGCGTAGGCGCATCGGACAAAGGCTGCAAAGGCATCGCAGCTGCGCTGCTAAAGAACAGCGCATTCATGATATTTAAAACACTGAGCGCGATTTTTCGCATCAGGTCTCACAGACGCTGCACTGCACACCTTTGCAGTTATGCAGCACGGAAGAGCGCATAGAATTTTTCTTGGTGCCGGGTCCGGTGATGCCGTTACCTGCGAGCTGCTGTGCCAGACTTTGCGGCTTCCATCTTTCTACAGAATGCATGGCCACGCGCGAACTGGTGATCTGTGGTTCGGCTTTGGTGGTCTGCTTACAGTAGGGGCATTCCGTGTCGCTATGCAGCTGACTGATGGTGAGACGCTTCTCAAAAATGCCGTCGCATTCGGCGCAGCGGATGTCATAGAGAGGCATGGCGAATTCCTTTGTTAAATGTGATGCAGAAAGCTGGCCGACGGGATGAGGTCAGGGGTCAACCGACCTTGCTGGCAACATCCCGTCATTTACATCAACGACCCCAATAAGATTTGTCGTTCAACATGCCCTTAGGCGTGATGTCCACTTCAAAGATCTCGGTAGGGATAGACACGGTCGCTGCACAGTTAGGAATATCAACGATGCCGCCGATACGACCTTCAACCGGTGCTGCCGTCAACAGCATATAAGCCTGTGGGCCGGTCAGACCAAAGTGCGTCAGATAATCAATCGCTTTCAGGCAAGCCTGACGGTAGGCGACAGTCGCATCCAGATAGTAGTTCTTGCCGTTCTCTACGCTGATACCTTCGAAGGTCAGGTACTTGCTGTAGTGAGGCTTGACCACGGAAGGCATGAAGATCGGTGCCGTCAGATTATATTTTGCCATGCCGCCTTTGATCAGATCAAAGCCGACGTGGGTTGCGCCATCCATCTCGATCGCGCCGCAGAAACCGATTTCGCCGTCGCCCTGCGAGAAGTGCAGGTCACCCATGGAGAAGCCTGCGCCCTTGACATAGACGGGGAAGAAAATACGAGTGCCGGTCGACAGATCTTTGATGTCGGTATTGCCGCCATGCTCACGGGGTGGCACGGTACGCGCAGCTTCTTTGGCCATGCGATCAAACTCAGCGCCCTGGACGCCGCGCAGAACAGCAGTCTCTGCATGCGGTGGCTTAGCCAGACCCATCTTGGCCAGCGGTGCTTCGCGACGGTTCCATTCAGCCAGCAAGTCATGCGATGGCAGGCAGCCCATCAGGCCAGGGTGAGTCAGACCGGCGATACGCACACCAGGAATGTGACGTGAAGTGGCATACAAGCCCTTCAGGTCCCAGATCGCTTTGGCGGCGTCAGGGAAGTAATCTGCCAGGAAGCCGCCGCCATTTGATTTGGCAAACACGCCCGAGAAACCAACCGGGGTGATGGGCTTGATGTCGAGCAGGTCAATCACCAGCAAGTCGCCTGGCTCGGCGCCTTCAACATAGAAAGGGCCTGTCAGCGGGTGCGCGCGCGTGAGGTCAACATCGCGCACATCAGAGACGTCGTCATTGTCGAGAATCTGTGCATCGAGAAAGTCCAGTGTCTCGATGATGATCTCTTCTCCGGGCTTAACTTTGGAGAGGAAAGGAATATCTGGATGCCAGCGGTTGTGACCCAGTTCAGCTTGCTCGGCCAGCGGGCGGCCCGGCTTGATCGAAAAATGTTGCATGGTATCTCCCTTAGTGTCTGGGTTCAGAACGGTGAATAAGTGCCCGCGCTACAGCCGGCCTGATAGCCGCCGTTTACGGTGTCATCCTTGATGGTCTTGCAGACTTGCTTTTGCCATTCTTCTTTGCTCATGACGGTGCCGTCCGGCAGCGTGCCGCCGGATGCATCGAAGCGCAGCAAACAGACCGGACAGGTTTGCACTGACGGTGTCGTGCGCGCCTTGCCGCGATCGGTGAAGCCATCGCTGCCAAACTTGTTGTAGTGCATGTAGCCAATCATTTGATTAGTCCTCATGAAGTGACGCCGGTTGTTTTATCTCTGCTGTACCAGGCGTGAAAATGCCGGCCAGATGACATGGGGGGCAGGCCGGAGCAGATCCTTCCGCACTTACACCGACAGATAGCGACTGATGGTCGCCGCGTCGACATTGGCGCGCGTGTCTTCGTAGGCAAAACGGCCCTTGTCGATCACGAAGAAACGATCAGCGATTTCCAGCGTGAACGACAGCACCTGCTCAGACACGATGATGGTCAGCTCGCGCATCTTGCGTATCTCTTTCAGGCTCTTGGCGATGTCCTTGATGATGGATGGCTGTATGCCTTCAGTCGGTTCGTCCAGCAGCAGCACTTTAGGATTGGTCGCCAGTGCGCGCGCAATCGCCAGCTGTTGTTGCTGACCGCCTGACAGATTGCCGCCGCGCCTGCCCTTCATGTCATACAGGACAGGGAACAGTGCATACAGCTCTTCAGGCACTTTGCCATTCGCGGCTGCAGGCAAACCGGTCTGTATGTTTTCAAGCACGGTCATGCTGGGGAAAATCATACGGCCCTGGGGCACGTAGGCGATGCCATTCGCAACCCGGTCATGACTTTCCATGCCGGCGATTTCAGTGCCATCTATGGTGACGCTGCCGCCGCGGGTGGGCAGTATGCCCATCAGAGTTTTGAACAGCGTAGTCTTGCCCATGCCGTTGCGCCCCATGACGGCGACGATTTCCTGCTTCTCTACTTTGAAGTTCAGATCGTGGATAACTTGGCTCTGGCCATATCCGGATGCGAGATTGCTGACGTTGAACATGATTGCCTCCGAACGATGTCTTAGTGACCCAAATACACTTCAATAACTTTGGGATTGTTCTGCACTGCTTCCATGCTGCCGGCAGCGAGCAATTTGCCTTGATGAAGTACCGTGACTTTGTGCGCGATGGATTTCACAAACTCCATGTCATGCTCAATCACCACCACCGACCGGCCTTTGCTGATACGTGCCAGCAGCTCTGCTGTTTTTTCGCGCTCCGAAACCGACATGCCTGCAACCGGCTCATCCAGCATCAGGAGTTCAGGCTCTTGCATCAGCAACATGCCGATCTCCAGCCATTGCTTCTGGCCGTGTGACAGCAGATCGGCGGTCATTTCCAGACTGTCGGTAAGAAAAATATCTTTGGCGACCTGGTTAACGCGATCAATCACATCCTGCGTGCGCTTGAACACCAGCGCGCCGAATACACCACGGCCACGCGGGAAAGACATCTCCAGATTTTCAAACACGGTCAGTGCTTCATAGATGGAAGGCGTCTGAAATTTGCGGCCTACTCCTGAGTGCACAATCTGGTGCTCGGAGAGTTTGGTCAGCTCGATGTCCTTGAACTGAATGCTGCCCGAGGTCGCACGCGTCTTGCCGCAGATCAGATCCAGCAGCGTGGTCTTGCCGGCACCGTTCGGGCCGATCACCACATGCACCTCATTGCGATCCACGTACAGGTTGAGATCATCGACTGCCTTGAAACCATCGAAGGACACGGTCAGACCTTCGATCGCCAGAACAGGACGGTTGTTATTGCTGATGCCGCCGATAGGTGCTGCGCTCATTTCGATACCTCCATGCTGCTGAGTTTGGCTTCAGGTGTCGCTTTTTTCGTCGCCGCTGCCACCAGCTCTGGTTTGATGCCCGGCTTGAGGCCACCAAACAGTTTGGCCAGCCATTGTTTGCCGTGGCTCTCATACAGACCGGCAATACCGTTAGGGAAGTACATCACCACCACGATGAACAAACCGCCCATCAGGAACAGCCACAGTTCAGGCAGGGTCTCGGAGAAGTAGGTTTTGCCGTAGCTGACCATCAGCGTGCCGTACACAGCACCCAGCAGGGACATACGTCCGCCGACTGCGGCATAGATCACCATTTCAATCGAAGGCACGATACCGACGAAGGAGGGCGACATGAATCCGACTTGCAGGGTGAACATGGCGCCACCGATGGCCGAGATGCCTGCAGCCACGACGAAGGTAAACACTTTGAAATTGGCGACGTCATAACCAGAGAAACGTACGCGCTCTTCTTTGTCGCGCATCGCCACCAACAAACGGCCCAGCTTGGAAGTCTGTATATAGCGACCAAACAAAATGCAGGCGATCAGCAGGGTGCAGCAGGCAAAGTACAGAATCAAGTGCGCTTCATCGGTACGGATGTCCCAGCCCAGCATGGTTTTCAGATCGGTGATGCCGTTGACGCCACCGGTCCAGCCTTGACGACCAATAATCAGAATGCTCAGGATCGCTGCAATCGCTTGCGTAACGATGGAGAAGTACACATCACCCACACGGCGCTTGAACATCGAGATGCCGACAATGAAAGCCAGAATCATGGGCACGGCCAGCACCAGTAAGAATGTCAAAGGCAGACTCTTGAAGGGCAACCAGATAGCTGGCAACTCAGTGATCTGGTTCCAGTCCATGAAGTCAGGAATGCCGGGGGTGGACTGAATCTTGGTGCTGATCGGGTCGGAGGCTTCAAGCTTCAGAAACATGGCCATGCAATAACCACCGAGACCGAAGAACACACCCTGGCCCAGCGACAGAATGCCGCCATAGCCCCAGCACAGCACCAGTCCGACTGCTACGAAAGCGTAGGACAGATACTTGCCCACCATATTGAGACGGAAGCCGTTTAATACCAGCGGGAAGATCACGAACAGCAGCGCGCACAGCACGAGCAGCCCGATAGCTCCCTGCTTGCCACCGATGACTTTTTCGAATGCGGAGTTCATGTTAGGTCCTTTCAAAATAACGGAGCTGGATTACTTGCGGACCTTGGCAGCAAACAGGCCTTGCGGACGCACCAGGAGAATCAAAATCACGATCGACAGGGTCAGCACTTTTGCCAGCGAGCCGGTCATGAAGAACTCGGTGGTCGATTGCGTTTGAGCGATGGCGAAGGCCGATACGATGGTGCCCACCAGACTTTGCGCACCACCGAACACAACGGTCAGGAAGGTGTCAACGATATACAGCGAACCCGAGGTAGGGCCGGTTGAGCCTATGGTGGTGAATGCCGCACCGGCTACACCGGCCACACCGCAGCCGAGAGCGAAAGTGGTACGGTCAACTTTGCGTGTATTGATACCGACAGCGCCGGACATCAGACGGTTTTGCATGGTGGCGCGCACTTGCAGGCCCCAGCGTGAACGATAAAGCAGGATGAAGATGATGCCGGTCAGCACAGCGGTCATCGCCATGATGAACAGACCATTCAGCGGAATATCGACGCCTTCGAAAGGCTGCACCGAACCCATCAGCCAGTCAGGTAGTGTTGCCGTGACTTCTTTCGGGCCAAAGGTGGAACGGAAAATCTGTTGCATGATCAGCGACAGACCCCAGGTCGCCAGCAGGGTATCCAGCGGACGCTTATAGAGATGAGAGATCATCAGGCGCTCTACCCAGTAACCTACAAAGTAAGCCACGAGGAACGCGAGAGCAATCGCTGCGAAATAATAGTAAGGCTGCAGCACAGGCGCGTAGGCCGTGGTCAGCTTGGATAATAAATACGTGGAGTAAGCGCCAATGGTCAGGAATTCGCCATGCGCCATATTGATCACACCCATCTGG
>CAIQLE010000012.1 GCA_903872555.1 uncultured bacterium | reverse complement strand
TGGTGACATGCAGTTCATCATGCAGACGGCGCAGCCAGCGGCGCAATTCTTTGCGCACCTTGGCATCGAGTGCGCCGAAGGGCTCGTCCAGCAAGAGCACGCGCGGTTCCACGGCCAGTGCACGCGCCAGTGCGATACGCTGACGCTGACCTCCGGATAGTTGCGAAGGATAGCGATCCGCCAGCCAGTCCAGTTGTACCAGTGAGAGCAGCTGCATGACTTTGTCATGGATGTCTTTTTCACTCGGGCGCAGATGGCGTGGTTTAACACGCAGGCCAAAGGCGATATTTTCAAACACGCTCATGTGCTTGAACAGAGCGTAATGCTGGAATACAAAGCCCACTTGACGTTCACGCACATGACGTACCGAGGCATCTTCTCCATCAAGAATTACTTGTCCGTGATCGGCCTGCTCAAGTCCGGCAATCACGCGCAGCAGCGTTGTTTTGCCGCAGCCGGAGGGGCCCAGCAAGGCGGTCAGCTCACCACTGGGAAAATTCAGTGACACATCATTCAATGCCACAAAATTGCCAAAGCGCTTGCTTATATTTTTGACTTCAATGCTCATGACTCAGCTCCTGCAAAGCGGTATCAGTTTCATGACTGACGCGCCATTCAATAAAGGATTTCAATGCCAGTGTCATCACAGCCAATAACGCTAGTAATGAGGCCACCGCAAAGGCGGCGGCGAAGTTGTATTCGTTGTACAGAATTTCCACTTGCAGTGGCATGGTGTTGGTCTCGCCGCGTATATGGCCAGACACAACTGAGACGGCACCGAATTCCCCCATGGCCCGCGCATTACAAAGAATTACGCCATACAACAAGCCCCACTTGATGTTCGGCAGAGTCACATGCCAGAACGTGCGCCAGCCGGAAGCACCCAGCACCAGCGCCGCCTCTTCTTCTTCGTTGCCTTGTGATTGCATGAGCGGAATCAGTTCGCGTGCCACGAAAGGAAAGGTCACGAAGACGGTGGCCATCACGATACCGGGTACAGCAAACAGGATCTGAATATCGTGTTCCATTAACCAGGCACCAAACCAGCCATGCGCGCCGAACAGCAAGACATAAATTAGGCCAGAAATAACAGGTGACACAGAAAATGGCAGATCGATTAAGGTCAGCAGTAGGCTTTTGCCGCGAAATTCAAACTTCGCAATCGACCATGAAGCAGCAACGCCAAAAATCAAATTTGCCGGTACGTCAATGGCGGCAGTCATCAAGGTTAGTCGTATGGCTGAAAGCGCATCACTGTCGGTGATAGCCAGCAGATAGGTATCCCAACCTTTTTTGAGTGCTTCAGTAAAAACAATGGCCAGTGGTATGAGTAAAAATAAAGCTGAAAAAGCGAGTGCGATTGCAATCAGCAACAGGCGGACCCAGGTAGGCTCAGTCGTAGCAGAGGGCACATAGGGTGGTTCTATGTGAGCTGCGCGTGAAGGCGCACTTGCAATCGCGCCGGAGAGTGTGGCAGTCGTCATATCAGTTCCTGTCCTTGCTGCCACGCTGGCGCATCCAGCTTTGTAAGACATTGATTGCCAACAGCATGACAAATGAGGTCGCCAGCATGACAACGGCAATCGCTGTTGCTCCCTGATAGTCGTATTGCTCAAGTTTGGTAATGATCAATAGCGGTGTGATCTCGGACACCATGGGCATATTTCCAGCGATGAAAATGACGGAACCGTATTCACCCAGTGCGCGCGCAAAGGCGAGTGCAAAGCCGGTGAGTAAGGCCGGAAATATCGTAGGGAAAATGACGTGTGTGAAGGTTTGCAGGCGATTCGCGCCCAGGCTTGCTGCAGCTTCTTCGAGTTCGCGTTCAGATTCTTCGAGTATGGGCTGCACGGTGCGCACGACAAAGGGCAGGCCGATAAAAATTAAAGCGACTGCCACACCTATAGGCGTGAACGCTACTTTGATATTGAACGCCTGCAGATAGCGACCTATCCAGCCGTTCTGGGCATACAGCGCTGTCAGGGCGATGCCTGCTACGGCAGTCGGCAAGGCAAAGGGAAGATCAACCAAGGCATCCAGCAGTTTTTTGCCGGGGAAGTGATAGCGCACCAGTACCCACGCGAGGACGGTGCCAAAAATTGCATTTACCGTGGCCGCCGCCAGTGAGGCACCAAAGCTCAAGCGATAAGAAGCCAGCACCCGAGGTGAGGTGACGGTATGCCAGAAGGCATCCCAGCTCATGCTGAGGGTATTGATGATCAGGGCGGACAACGGGAGCAGCACAATCAGCGACAGATAAAACACGGTAAACCCGAGCGAAAGTGTGAATCCGGGCAGGGTGCGGGTGGTGCCTGAGGCTTTTGGCGAGGGAAAAGTGAGGTCTTGCATGGGTTTTATTACTTTTGCAGCTAAAGAATTGGGATAGTTACATCGATCCGTTATAAAGCGAACGAAGTTTTTGGCATTTCCTTAGAAGAATTTCAAATAAAGAGCCGGCCACGAGGGCCGGCTGAGGTGGGGCTGAAGCTTAAGCCAAGACGAATTTAAGTCGCTTGTTTTCAGAAAGACAGCTGATAACGGGCTACCAGTAGATCTTCTGATTTTCCATCGAGAGTCTTGGCAGACCCGCTCGCTTTGCCGCCGGTGAAATTTGTACGGTCATAGTTCACTGCGAAACGAGAAGATGAATTCACGTACCAGTTCAGGCCTATTCCAATAGTTTTAGCGGCCTGAGCATTGTCTTTACCCGAACTGCTGCTGACCCAACTTGTTCCGCTAAACAAATTTTTGTCTAAATTATTTTCCTGATAACGGGCAACCAGTTCCCATGCTCCCCATGCACCCTCTACACCATTCTTGAATGGGCTATTTGGCTTGACGCTCTTAAAGGATGCGTCTTCACCTGTCAGCAACCAGGAACCGGTAACATGCCAGGCGTTATTTTCTGCGGTCAGTTTAGTACCCCCTCCTACCAAGGTATTTTTCAGACCTTGCGAAACTTCTGCATATTCCGTCAGCAGTCCAAAGGGGCCCTTGTAAAAGTAAGCTTGTGGCGACCATTGTGTTTTGTTTCCATAAGCAAGGACGTTCGAGTTGTAATTGAAAAAAGTGTTCGCCTGACCCGGGGTTTTATAAGACGGAAGATTGGTTATCGAACTGGTTCCTATAGAACTGCCTGAGGTTCCTGAAATACCAAATCCTAAGCCTTGAAGTGCGCTATCGGTTCCAATGAAAGGCGTTGCGAACAACCGTGCCGTATATTCTTTGCCGTTATTCAGATCTTGCGCTGTACTGTTATCAGCACCATCCGTGACTCCATTGAAAACACCGAAGGCGTAGTTGAGTTTATTGCTCAGAACATCGCCAAATACGGAGACACCGAAATCACGGTTGGGCAAAATATTATTGCTCACATAGCTGCGTTCGATAAATTTCGTATCGCCACCACCTTGTAGTCTTTCAAGTCCGACAAAGGGTTTGAATTTGCCGAACCGAATCTGAGCTTCAGGAATTTCCTTGATATCGAGGTAAGCGTCGATAACACGTGCCTTATTTTGCTCTGGGGCTGTGTTCGATTTTCCATCGCCTGACTCACCAAATTCCGGCGTGAATCGGAAGCCATATTTTCCAAACACAGTACCTTCGAAAGTGGGACGAATTCTTCGCGCCAGGAAACCATCGACTGCGCTGGGAAAACCTGTGCCTGAAAAATTTCTGTAATCGATCTGGGTCAGCCCGCGTAATTTATATTCAAATTGTCCATCAGCTGATTTAAAGCCAAAACCACTTTCACCGGCATTCACCACAGGCGCTGTTTTTTGTTTGGCCACCACTTCTTCAGCAGCTAATTCTTGTTTGCGATCCAGCACACGAACACGCTGGTCTAATTCCTGTATCAAAGCTTTCAGTCTTTCGATTTCTGACTGATCATTCGCATGTGCCGGGAAAGCGGCAGCAAGGCTGGTGACGATGAGCAGGCGCGCAAAGGCCCCGCCCAGATTTTTCTGAACTGTTTTCATACGATTCCTCTTGGGTTTTTGTTTTGGCCGGCTCTGATGAACCGGCCCGGGTCGGGGATTTACTTCAAATTAGTGAACCTGATAAATCTCATCGAAAATACCGCCATCTGAAAAATGCGTTTTTTGCGCTTTGGTCCAGCCGCCAGCAATTTCATCGATGCTTAGCAACTTCACTTTAGGAAAAGTTGAGGCATATTTTTTCGCGATTTTTTCATTCGTAGGACGGTAGTAATTTTTTGCGGCGATTTCCTGACCTTCATCGCTGTATAAATATTGCAGGTAGGCCTCTGCGGCTTTGCGTGTGCCACGGCGGTCAACCACTTTGTCCACCACGGCCACCGGTGGCTCGGCCAGTATGCTGAGCGAAGGAACGACGATTTCTACTTTGTCTGGTCCCAGTTCTTTAATCGCGAGCAGGGCTTCATTTTCCCAGGTCACCAGTACATCGCCTATGCCACGTTCAACAAAGGTGGTGGTGGCGCCGCGCGCACCGGAGTCCAGTATCGGGACATTTTTATAAATCTTGGCGAGAAATGCCTGTGCAGTTTTTTCATTGCCGCCCGGCTGTTTCAGGGCATAGCCCCAGGCCGCCAGATGATTCCAGCGTGCGCCGCCGGATGTTTTGGGATTGGGGGTAATGACGGATACGCCAGGACGTGCCAGATCATTCCAGTCCTTGATGCCCTTAGGATTGCCCTTGCGAACCAGCAGCACGATGGTGGAGGTATAGGGGGCGCTGTTATGTGGCAGACGTTTTTGCCAGTCTTTGCTGATCAGTCCACGCTGAGCAATTTCATCGATGTCATAGGCCAGAGCCAGTGTCACCACATCAGCAGCTAGCCCATCGATCGCGGCACGTGCCTGTTTGCCTGAGCCGCCGTGCGATTGCCTGATTTTCAAATCCTCACCGCTTTTGGTTTTCCAATAGGTAGCAAAGGCTTTATTGAAATCCTGATACAGCTCCCGCGTAGGGTCATAGGAGACATTCAGTAGTGAAACTTCGGCTGCCTGTACTGGCAAAGCGGTAGCAATCGCCAGCAGGGTGCTGCTTATTATTTTTGAAAACATGACGGCCTCATCGTTGAATTGATGAGCGAAGCTTAATTTTTGGCTAAGCTGATGGGAACGAATATGTTTGTACTTCTTTATGCGAAATTCAGATAACCAGAGCTGAGTACTCAGGCATCGCAAGGAATTTCTGGTCATTGCTCATAAAATATCGTCGCGACATCAATGTAATATCAATGAAATATCGAAGCTTGGGTGGCTGACAGCTGGTTCAGTGCATGCGCGACTGCTGACCGGCATCACTTAGCAATGCCACTAATCGAGAGTATCCATAGGAGAGTATCCATGACAGATTTCAACACCGGACTGGAAAGGCGTGACGTCAATTTCGTCGCACTGACGCCGTTGGATTTCATTTCGCGTGCTGCAGAAGTTTATGGGGACAGACCGGCCGTCATTCATGGCAGTGTGCGACGCAACTGGCGTGATACCTATGCACGCTGCCGCCGTCTGGGCAGTGCGCTGGCTCAGCGTGGCATAGGAAAGAACGATACAGTGGCAGTGTTATTGCCGAATATTCCTGAGATGGTAGAGGCGCATTTCGGTATACCCATGGCGGGTGCTGTTCTGAATACGCTCAATACCCGTCTTGATCCTGCCACCTTGCTGTATATGCTGAAACATGGTGAGGCAAAAGTACTGGTGGCGGATACGGAATATCTGGCGCTGGTTGAAGGTTTGCGTGCGTCCCTGCCTGATTTGCTGATTATTGGTGTACACGATAAAGAAGCGCATACGCCACCAGTGCCGCAGGGCTGGCTAGCTTATGAAGACTTGTTAAATGAAGGTGATCCGGCGTTTGCCTGGCAGGCACCGGCAGATGAATGGGATGCGATATCGCTGAATTACACCTCAGGCACTACGGGTGATCCTAAAGGTGTGGTGTATCACCATCGTGGTGCTGCCATCAATGCGCTGTCGAATATTCTTGAATGGGACATGCCCAAGCATGCGGTCTATTTATGGACCTT
>CAIQLE010000011.1 GCA_903872555.1 uncultured bacterium | reverse complement strand
TGCCTCGCTGATAGCTCAGCAAGCTTCCTGCCTGACGCTGCATCTGGCCTGCGGGGGCGGGCGTCATGCGCGTCTGCTGGCGGCGCTGGGACATGCCGTTCTGGCGGTTGACCGCGATGCCGCTGCGCTGCTGTCTGCGCAGGGTGGCCTGATCAGGACTCAGTCTTTCGATCTTGAGCAGCCTGATGCCGACAGTCAGAGCGACTGGCCGCTGCAGCCGCAGCGGTTTTGCGGCATCGTTGTCACCAATTATCTGCATCGCCCCCTGATGCCTGCGCTGTTTAACAGCCTGAGCGAGGGCGGGATTCTGATCTACGAGACCTTTGCCCAGGGAAATGGTCAGTTTGGCAAGCCTTCCAATCCTGATTTCCTGCTGGCGCCGGGTGAATTACTCGGTTTTGCGGCTCAGGCGCCGGGTTTCAGGGTGCTGGCTTATGAAGATGGCTATCTTAGTTCGCCCAAGCCTGCGATGGTGCAACGCATCTGCGTACGGCGTGACTGCCTGCAAGCTTCGGCCGCATCGCCTGTATCTCCTGCGCTACCTGCGCAAATAGCGCTCTGAACGCCTGCCGAATCTGTCCCCTAAGTAAGCCGATCCGCTACAATCGGTGTTTTGATTTTTTTGCGATGAAACAATCATGATCAAGGGCAGCATAGTCGCCATAGTCACACCCATGCATGAAGATGGCAGTCTCGATCGGCCCGCCTTGAAGGCGCTGATTGACTGGCATATTTCTGAAAAAACCGATGCGATCGTGATTGTCGGTACCACCGGTGAATCACCGACAGTCACTGTCGATGAACACTGCGAGCTGATTAAGCTGGCAGTCGATCAAGTCGCTGGTCGCATTCCCGTGATTGCAGGTACGGGCGGCAATTCAACCACAGAAGCCATTGAGCTGACGCATTACGCAAAAAGCGCCGGTGCCGATGCGTCACTGCAGGTGGTGCCTTACTACAATCGTCCTACGCAAGAAGGCATGTATCAGCATTTCAAGCGCATAGCAGAAGCGGTCGACTTACCTGTGATTTTGTATAACGTGCCTGGCCGTACCGTGGCTGACATGAACAATGACACCATTGTTCGTCTCTCTGCTGTGCCTGGCATCGTCGGTGTGAAAGACGCCACGGGTAACATCGGACGCGGCACCGAACTGCTGCGTGCTGTGCCCAAATCCTTTGCCGTGTATTCAGGCGATGATGCGACTGCGATGGCGCTGATGTTCTGTGGCGGTCATGGCAATATTTCTGTGACAGCGAATGTCGCGCCGCGTGCTATGCATGAGTTGTGCGTCGCAGCGATGGAAGGCCGCATTGCAGATGCGATCGCCATCAACAATCGCCTGATTCCCTTACATAACAAACTCTTTGTCGAACCTAATCCTGTGCCTGTTAAATGGGCGCTGGCAGAAATGGGTCACATGCAAGGGGGTATACGTTTGCCGCTGGTTGCCATGAGCAGCAGTTGCCATGACACCGTGCGCAATGCCTTGCGCGAATCCGGCGTTCTTCAGTGATACGCCTCACCTTATGACTTTCAAACGATCCCACATGAGTTTTTCAATGAATGCCCTGTTTACTCCGCGCCTTACTTCCCGTCTGTTGATGTTGGCAGCACTGAGTAGTCTTGCTGCCTGCAGCTCCGTCGGTGATTTGTTGGAGCCAGAGAAAATCGATTACAAAAGCGTAGGCAAGACGAACAAGGGCGTTAAGCTGGATGTTCCGCCTGATCTCACACCCCTCAAGGGTGAGGGACGCTATAACCTGGACAATGCACGTGGCACAGCCACCGCCTCCAGTTACAGCTCAGATCGTCCGAGTAACTCCTCCGCCACTCCAGTGACTGTTGTTGAAAAAGTCGCACCTGCCGCGAACGCCGATGCCGGCATACGGGTTGAGCGTGCCGGCAGCCAGCGCTGGCTGGTGTCGAAACAGTCGCCCGAAGTGCTTTGGCCGCGCCTCAAAGATTTTTGGATAGAGTCAGGTTTCCTGCTGGAGATTGAAAAGCCAGACACAGGCATCATGGAAACGGACTGGGCTGAGAACCGTGCCAAGATTCCTCAGGATTTCATTCGTAATTCCATAGGTAAGGTCTTTGATTCCCTGTATTCCACTGGCGAGCGTGACAAATTCCGCACCCGTCTGGAGCGCACTCCGGATGGTGGCACCGAGATTTATATCAGCCATCGTGGTGCGATCGAAGTGCTGACGGGGCAAATGAAAGAAAAGTCGATGTGGACCAGCCGTCCCTCCGAGCCTGAGCTGGAAGCCGAATTCCTGAGTCGTGTGATGGCTGCTCTGGGTAGCGATGCCAAAGTAGCGAAAAAAGAAGTCAACACCGCCAAGCCTGCAGCATTGCGCGCCAGGCTGGTTAAAGAAGCTGCGGGTGGCTATGTTGAGGTCGACGAGAGTTTTGACCGCGCATGGCGCCGTGTCGGACTGGCACTTGATCGCGTCGGTTTTACGGTTGAAGACCGTGACCGTACGCGTGGTCTGTATTTTGTTCGCTACGTCGATCAGGGCAGCGATGCTGAGAAAAAATCCGGATTCTTTTCTGGCTGGTTCGGCTCCAAGGACGACAAAAAATCAGCAGCACGCTATCGCATTATGCTGAAAACTGCGGGTGAAGCCAGCCGTGTCAGCGTACTCGATGAGCAGGGCGCCGCTGTCGCCAATGCAAATGCAGAGCGCATACTGTCTCTGCTGAATGATCAGCTGAAGTAACACAGGTCTGACATGAACTCACTTGCCGGGGCTTGCACATGAAGTTCGCAAGCCTGGGCAGTGGCAGCGAAGGTAATTCGCTGCTGATGGCTGCCAGTTCTGGCACTACTCACACGCATGTGATGCTCGACTGCGGCTTTGGTATGCGGGAAGCCGAGCGTCGTCTTGCGCTTCTGGGTTTGAGTCCGACTCAGTTGAACGGCATTGTCGTCACCCACGAACATTCGGATCACATAGGCGGCGTCTTCAAACTGGCGCGCCGTCATCACATTCCTGTCTGGCTTACCCACGGCACATTTGAAGCTGCCGCAGCAGATGAGGCAGCCGGTGTTGATATCCGTCTATGCCGTGATGGCGAAGCCTTTGCCATCGGCGACCTTGAGCTGCGTCCTTATACCGTTCCGCATGATGCGCGTGAGCCTGTGCAATATACGGCCACCGACGGATACTACAAACTAGGTGTGCTGACCGATGTCGGACAATCCACCTCACACCTGATCGCGGCACTGGGCGCTTGTGATGCTCTGGTGCTGGAATTTAATCATGATAGTGAGATGCTGGCGCAGTCAGCTTATCCTGCCTGGCTCAAGGGCCGTATAGCTGGTCCGCTGGGACATTTGTCGAATGCCCATGCAGCGCAGATCCTGGCGGCCATAGACCGGAGTCGCTTGCGCAAGCTGGTAGGAGCGCATCTGTCGCAGAAAAATAATACCCGGGAGCTGGCACGTGATGCCATCGCTTCAGCGTTACAGGGTCAGGCAGTGGATGTCGTGGTGGCGGAGCAGGAAAGTGGCTTTGGCTGGATAAGCTGCGATGCTCAAGAATGAAGCGGTTCTGCCCTGAAATGAACTGTTGCAGATGCAAAAAAGCCGCCCGAAGGCGGCTTTTTCGCTAAGTCGCTGAGAATTACTTCTTCTCTTCAGCAGCAGGAGCTGCAGCGGCTGGAGCTTCAGCAGCAGGAGCTGCAGCAGCAGGAGCTTCAGCAGCAGGAGCTGCAGCAGCAGGAGCTTCAGCAGGTGCAGGAGCAGCAGCTTCTTCTTTCTTACCGCAAGCAGCCAGAGCCAGAGCCAGCAGGGAAGCGATCAGCAACGATTTTTTCATGATTTTCCTTCAGTTGAGAATTAAAAATAAAGCTTAAAAATTTGCTTAATAACTACCGGTAGTTATTGAACATTTAGGTCGCTTTGTCGACTAGACACTGCAGTTTGACGCACTGCCACATCGACAAAACTTCCTAACCGGAAATTATACTGGTCTTCATGAAAGCCTAGCAAGAGTTTTTCCTTAAACTTGCCTGTTTTCGCGTTTATTTTCTTGCAAGAAAATCTCATTCCTATGTTATCTAAGCCCCTCATTCTTAAGCCTTTTCCGTCAGCGCGGCAGATTTCAGGCTAAAAAGGCCGATTTACTCAAGCCAGTTCCAGCCAGCCATCGCAATACCACTGATACAGGCTCTCATTGAGGTCAGATGAGCATGCCGCAACGCGATCAGCCGCTAGCGCCCGCTGATCTCCCAGTTGCTGCAGCAAGCGTTTGTCGGATGATCCCGGCTGGAAGGACTCGCCATTCATGAAGATATATTTGTTGCGGTACAGCAGGCGACTTTTGCGTGTCAGTCGCAGGCCGCGCTTGAGTGCCGCCGCCTGAAAGCGTGCTGCCGTCATAGGCTTTTCGGGGTAATCGAAGATGACTGAAGCCTTGGGTTCAGACAGGTATTCACCCAGAAAGATGGCAATGTCTTCAGGCGTGCTGCTGAGCTTGTTCAACTCGCGGCTGACCGAGCTGATCATGGAATCACCTATCTTGGCCGGCTGCGCACTGGGGCCGAGCTCAGGATCGCTGTAACGGCCGGGCAGCGCGACGCTGTCAGCCATGAAATTCAGAAAAGCTTCACCCAGTTCCTGCCATGAAGGGGCGCGAAAGCCTATGGAATAGGTCATGCATTCGCCAATGGCCACGCCTTCATGTGCGTAATGCGGCGGCAGGTAGAGCATGTCGCCCGGTTCCAGCACGAACTCTTGTTGCGGTATGAATTCCCTGAGTATCTTCAGGGGCATGTCTGGCTTGAGCGACAAATCCTTCTGCGCTCCTATACGCCAGCGGCGCTGGCCATGGGCCTGCAGCAGGAACACGTCGTAGGAATCGAAATGCGCTCCCACGCCGCCCTGATCGGTGGCGTAGCTGATCATGAGGTCATCCAGACGGGCGTCCGGAAGGAAGCGAAACTGGTGCATGAGCTGATCGACGGCATCATCATGAAGATTGGCACCCTGCACCAGCAGCGTCCAGTTTTTTTGCGAGCTTGAGGGCAGAGTCTGTAGCGGTCCCTGCGCCATTTTCCACTGACGACGGAAGTTGGTGATCAGGCGCGATTCGACATCCTCACGTGCTGCCAGCGCAAACAAGGCCTCACGCGAGAGCAGGGCCTGCATGCCGGGCACGGCCTGGCGTATCAGCAGAGGTTTTTTTTGCCAGTATTTTTTGAGGAATTCTGCGGGCGATATCGCGCCCAGTACGCTGGATTTTTTCATGCGTCCATTATATCGGCCTGACACTCGGCACAGTAACCCGGAAGGCCACGGTTATAATTCGGGCTGACTGAAAAGAAAGGACCCTATATGAACATCGGCAAGGACACGGTCGTCACCCTGAATTACAAACTCTCGGATGCGCAAGGCAAGCTGATCGAGGAAAGCACTCAGCCCATGGTGTATCTGCATGGCGGCTATAACAATACCTTGCCCAAGATCGAAGAAGCGCTGAACGGTAAAGCAGCGGGCTTTCAGATCACGATACAGGTCGAACCAGCAGATGCTTTTGGTGAGTATGACTCTGATCTGGTCAAGATTGAGCCGCGCGAAGTGCTGCCTGAGCCGCTGGAAATCGGTATGCAATTCGAGGGTTCACCGGATGATGATCATCACGCCGATATGCGCGTGTTCACGGTGACGGATATCGCAGATGGCAAGGTTGTGCTGGATGGCAATCATCCGCTGGCCGGCATGGCGCTGCGTTTTGAGCTGGATGTGATTGAAGTACGTGCCGCCAGTGAGGAAGAAGTTTTGCATGGTCATGTACATGGCCCGCATGGACATCATCACCATGATGATGAAGATGATGATGGCGATCAGTTCCGTAGCATCCCTCTGCAATAAGCTTTGAATTTAATCTTTGTTTAGTAGCAGACAGACTGACGGCGAGATTCATGATCTCGCCGTTTTTTTTTGGGGATCTTACTGCCGCAATGATGACATTGTTAATTCGAAATGCATGCTTCGAAATACATGCGAC
>CAIQLE010000010.1 GCA_903872555.1 uncultured bacterium | reverse complement strand
AGCTGTAACATACCGTTCTGTTGTGCGCCTTCAAGGAAGGCCGTGTCGAGCTTGTCGTCATGCAGAAAGAAAGGCACGTTCATGCGCGAACGGCAGTCGACTTCGATAGGGCTGATATAAAAATCCGTGGCGTCGAGGTAATCATATAAAAGCCTGGCCTTGGCGATATTCTTTTGCTCCATCGCTGCCATGCCGCCCTGCTCCTGCAACCACTCAAACACCAGTCCCGCGATATAGATGCCATAGGTCGGTGGTGTATTCAGCATGGAATCTGCTGCTGCCTGTTCTTGCCAGTTAAAGACCGATGGAGTCACAGGCAAGGCACGGCCCAGCAGATCATCACGTACGATCACAAAGGTCAGACCGGCCGGCCCGATATTTTTTTGCGCTCCGCCATAAATAACGCCATAACGCGACACATCAATCGGACGCGACAGAATATGTGAAGACATATCAGCCACCAGCGGCACTTCACCGGTATCGGGCACCCAGAAATATTCCACACCACCGATGGTTTCATTCGTGCACACATGCACATAAGCTGCATTCGGATCCAGCTTCCAGCCAGACTGCGGCGGTACATAGGTAAATTTTTTATCTTCAGCAGAAGCAGCGACATTCACATGGCAGTATTTTCTGGCTTCGCTGATAGATTTTTTTGACCACTCGCCTGTGTTCACATAATCAGCCGAAGTTTTCTGGCCGAGCAAATTCATCGGTATCAGCGCATTCATGGCCAGCGCACCCCCTTGCAGGAACAGCACCTTGTAGTTGGCCGGTATGCCCAGCAAGCTGCGCAGGTCGGCCTCAGCCTTTTGCGCAATGCTGATAAATTCCTTGCCGCGATGGCTCATTTCCATGACTGACATACCACTGCCATGCCAGTCCAGCATTTCTTCGGCAGCACGACTTAATACGGATTCTGGCAGCGTGGCAGGGCCAGCACTGAAGTTAAAGACTCGCATGGGATTCAGTTCCAGGTCAGCAGGATCAGGAGAACAGGAGCTGATTATATTTCAATCCCCCGCCTACCCGGAGGGAAAAACCGGGGCTGATAAGCTATCAGCTACAATCCCCCGACATCATCTGCGCCGTCAGAGCGCAAGACCATAACAACAAGGGAGACTATGAACAACGAAGAACAACAGGCCTTTGAAGAGGCCACGTATCGCAAGGTCGCATGGCGGCTGATGCCCTTGCTGCTTATCTGTTACATCATCGCTTATCTGGATCGTGTGAATGTCGGCTTTGCCAAGCTGCAGATGATCGGTGCACTCGGTTTCTCGGATGTGGTGTATGGCCTGGGCGCAGGCATTTTCTTCATCGGTTATTTTCTTTTCGAAATACCCAGCAACATCATTCTGCATAAAGTCGGTGCGCGTGTCTGGATAGGCCGCATCATGATCACCTGGGGCTTGTTGTCAGCCGCGATGATGTTCATCACCACGCCCACGGCTTTTTACATCATGCGTTTTTTCTTGGGTGTGGCTGAAGCCGGTTTCTTCCCCGGCATCATTCTCTACCTGACTTACTGGTATCCCTCGCATCGACGCGGCCGCATCACGGCGCTATTCATGACCGGCATCGCGCTGGCCGGCGTGCTGGGCGGCCCACTGTCAGGCGCCATCATGAAACTTGCCGACGGCTGTAATGGCTGGGCGGGATGGCAATGGATGTTCCTGTTGGAAGGATTGCCCGCTGTACTGATAGGCGTCATCGTGCTGATGTATCTGGATGACAGAATCAGTGATGCGAAATGGCTGAGCGAAGAAGAGCGCGCACTACTGGCAGCCAATATCGCCGCCGAAAATTCTTCCAAAGAAGAAGCCTCTGTTTTTACCGTGCTCT
>CAIQLE010000009.1 GCA_903872555.1 uncultured bacterium | reverse complement strand
AGGGTATTGATGTAATAAAAAGAAAAGCGTGCACCATTTTCCGCGCTCACACGCAGACGCAGCTTATTGCGGCCGACGATATCGCCTTCATCATCTCTGACCGCCACGGACAGCGTGCCACGGAAAGGCTGGTCGCTTTTATTCACCAGTACACCCCCGAGATCGTAATCAATGCAATACACACGTTTGATCAAGATGTCAGGGTTATTGGTCGTTTGTGTTGCAGCACTGGCCATCAAAGGCAGCATCGCCAATGCTACGAGTATCCATTTCAGCATGTGTTTCATAGGTATCCTCAAGCAATTATCCCGGCCTTAGCTATTAAGATCTGTGCCAGTGCAATCCATCTTTTTAGCATCACTTCTCCTGATCACTCAGGGATAGCGTACCCATCCTTTATTCTGCTCACCTGATGCACTGACAGGCTTGACGCTGACAGACGGTGCAGGAACAGATGCAGATACAGGAGCATGGGCATCGTTGGCTGTGACAACAGCTGCTTCCGGCTTCTCAGGCATGGCAGAAGAATGATGACTAGTGATGAGCCATTCATTGCCTATCTTGCGATAAGCGAAGGTGTAACGCGCCTTGACGGAAGTACCATCGGCAAAACGGAAGGTGTACAGACCTGCATCGCTGGCGCTGTTGCAATCAACTTCAATCATACGGTCGTCAATACGGCCCTCAGGACGACGCTGCAGAAAATGAACGAAGTAATCTTCTTTTTCAGCGGCAGTAAAGCGGGCACGGTTCGATACGGTAGGCAAGAGTATGGAATTGGGCGCGTAATTGGCGACCACTTTTTTTGCGTTACCGGTGCGCAGTGATGCATTCCAGCGATCAAACAGTGCAGCAATTTCAGATTTCAGCGGCAGGCTGCATTCTTCTGCAGCGGCATTGCTTGGCGCTGCAGCAGTCTGCAATTCCGCCTGCGGTACAACTGCAGGGGCGGGAGCCTGCGGCACAGCTGCTGCCTGATCGGCTGGTGCTGCTTTGGCAGCGGGGGCGGCATGATCATCGGCCGCTGCATGGGCGTCTGCTGCATGGGCGTCTGCTGCATGATTGTCTGCTGCATGATTGTCTGAAGGTGCCAGAGTGGCAGCGGCAGGTGGTGCGGCATGCGTATCTGCCTGTGCGGCCGTGACTGCGGCAGCAGCAGCAGCGCGATCTTTTACATACACACGCTTAGTGCTTTCAATTGCTTTCGGTGCTGGTGCCGGAGCAGCAGCATGGTCATTTGCATTGTGGTCTGCATGTGCGGCGTCAGGTGTGGCTTCAGGCTCAGCTGGCTTAGCCTCAGCCTTGACTACTTTTTTTGGCGCACGCTTAGCTTTTTTGGGCACTGGCTTGGCCGCTTCTGCAGGCTTGGCATCGGTCTTATCATCAGCGGCTTTGGCAGCCTCAGCTGAGGCTGCTGCAGGTGTTGCAGCAGCAGGAGCCGCCGCAGGTGCCGCATGTGCATCACCATGCGCATCATGTCCGGCATCATTCGCCATGGCCAGACCGCTGCATATCAGCAGTATCAGGCTTAAGAATCTGTGTTTGTCATTATTCATGGTGGCTGTCCTCACAAGTTGAACGCCAATGGCCGGCTTGGTGCAAGCACGACAATCATTATTAAAAAACTAATAGAGCTATCAAAACTGATATCACAGGTCAGCTCTGAGCCGAGCCTGCAATTGCAAAGCTTCGTCATACATTATCGAACCGGGCACGATTTTCTGGAGGCCTGAGTTAAAAAAATTTCATATGCCGGACTAAAGAATTACAAGACTACTTTCGATACACTAGATTGCATGGAATTTAATCCGCTATCAGCGGTATTCATATCGTTTTGACATTTAAATTAGCATGGCAGGGCAGAAGCATAGTCTGACGCTCAGCGGTGTTGTTATCAAAGGAGAACCACATGTCCGACAAAATCATCGCAACACTCGATGAAGAATTACATCAGTCTGGTTGCCCGTGCTGCAGCCCGGCACCTGCGTCCACATCGCGCCGTCAATTTCTGGCCGCTGGCGCAGCGGTGGTCGCTGGTGGCATGATGGGCTTCGTGCCTGGCCGTTCCATGGCGGGCGGAGGCAACTATGAAGCGATGCTGGTCAACTGCATAGACCCGCGCTTCACTACGCTGAGCTGGCAATACATGGGTCTGTTGTCCGGCGTGGACCGCGAAAAGCTGGGTGACAACTACAGTCACTTTGTGATGGCCGGTGGCCCGCTAGGTGCCGTGCATCCTAAATTCGCTCCCTGGCACAAAACCTTCTGGGACAACCTGGACATCACGGTGGGTCTGCATCACATCAAGCGCGTGGTGGCACTCTCGCACCGCGACTGCGGCGCAGCCAAGCTGGCATTCGGTGCCGACAAGGTCTCGGAAAAAGAAATCGAAACCATGTCGCATGCAGAAGCACTCATGACCTTCCGCAAGGAAGTCAATGAGCGCCATCCTAAGCTGAGTGTCATTACCGGCATCATGGACCTGAGCGGCCGGGTTGATCTGATCGGCTGATCTCAACTGAGTTCATCCAATAAAAACGGGAACCGCTTCAGGTTCCCGTTTTTTTTGACTTGAGTCAAAGTTAAAAAATTGCATAAAGAAAATACTGGCCTCATTAACCATCATCAGGAGAATGTCGCGCATGAGTGCCCTACCCGATTACAAAGATCTCACACGTGGCGTGGCCACGCGCATGAACGGTCTGCGCCAGACGCAACCGGATCTGATGAATGCATTCGCACAACTGGCTGCTGTCGGCACACGCGAAGGTGCGCTCGACAAAAAAACACGGGAATTAGTGGCGCTGGGGATTGCGATTGCCTGCCGTTGCGATGACTGCATAGGCTTCCACGTGCAGGCGCTGGTCAAATTAGGAACGACACGTGCGGAGCTGGAAGAAGTGCTGGCCACCGCAGTCTATATGGGCGGCGGCCCGTCCATGATGTATGCCACCCATACGCTCAAGGCTTACGACGAATTCACTGAAGGACAATAAAATATAGGCGCAAGATTTTTTAGCGCAAAGTAAACCTCTGCGCTAAGTTCAGCTGCAGGATTTACTTTCTTCCTGCCAGATAGCTCACACCCTGAGGTCCATAGCTTTCTGTATGCGGCACATGGGCTGCCAGTTGGAAGATATCACCCGGCAGGCAATGCCGGGTCTTGCCTTCGGCGGTGATGGTGATCTCGCCTTCGAGTATCAGCGCTTTGGCTTCAAAAGGATGACTGTGCAAGTCCATGGAGCCATTCGGCTCACGCTCGACCTTCACTACCGTACCAAATCCCTCGTTGTGCAACTGCTGCGTAAATTCTTCGCTGTTCATGTTGTCTCCTATTTATCTGTTTTATTTTTTGATATCAGTTTCACCAAGGTCAGCAGGGCATGATTGACCGGCGTGGGTATACCCAACGCCGCGCCGCGCCTGAACACATAGCCGTTCAGATAATCGATCTCACTCGGCTTACCGCGCGCCACATCTTGCGCTGTTGATGAGTACTGGGTCGACATGGTCTGTGCAATCCGCTGCACAGCCTCATAACTGTCACCTGGCACAAGCACACCGTCTGCCTGCGCCACCTGCAGACATTCATCGACGGCGCTCTTCATGAGATCCGTCACGCCCTCAACCTGCACCAGTTTGCCATACGGCTGCTGGGCAATCGCTGACAGCGCGTTGTAAGCGCAATTGACGATCAGCTTGGCCCATAGAGCGCCCATCACGTTCTGAGACACATCCACCTGCACAGCGGCCTCTGCAAAGCAGGCAGCGATGTGTGCGCTCTCAGGTGAATCACCTATCACCAGCTCACCACGGCCATGATGTTTGAGGTGGCCGGGTCCCGCCATTTCGGTGGCCACATAAACGACTGCCGGTATGACGCGCTGCGGCAAAACCCGCTGAAGAATTTCTGCATTCTCCACTCCGTTTTGCAAGGACAGCACCACACAATCCGGCGCAAGAAAAGGCCGCATCTGACGTGCGGCATGTTCTGTGTCGGTAGACTTCACGCAAAACAGCACCACACGAGCGCCAGCAAGGGCACTGAGCTCTGTGCTGGCATCGAGCTTCACATGCTCAGTGAAGCTCTGTGTATCCAGCAAAAGCCCGTGCTCGCGTATGGCATCGACATGACTGGCACGGCCAATCAGTGTGACCGGAAAACCAGCGCGTGCCAGCATGCCGCCAAAGTAGCAACCCACCGAACCTGCTCCCATCACCGCGAAGCGCTGATCTGAATGACTGACCGACGACATCCTGCCTCCTCTGAAAAAATTTGCCCTGATTATGGCTATTTTAGTAAGCAGCGACTATACCTGAAGCCATGCACCCTACGCTGATGTGAAGATCGGTATCAGGCATCGTATACTCGTACCATCATTCAGATCATCACAACAGACTGCCCTGAGGCGCAAAAGAGACCCGAGATGAATACCTTCCTGAGATACGTGCTGACCAGCCTGTTTTGTCTGAGTTGCTACAGTCTGACGCTAACGGCCAGTGCGGCCAGCCTGAGTGGGAAACATGAGATAGTGCTGTCGAATGCCGCAGGCGAACGGCAAGTACTGGGCCATGTGATTTTTTCCGATGGCGGCAATGGCAAGATGGCCTTCCGCATAGCGATGTCAGAAAAAATGGAAGACTATTTTCTGGCGATGCGCCCCTTCTTATGTCTGACCGGCAGTGCACAAAGACTGTGCTGGTTCCCGGTGCATAATGAAGAAGCCCTGATCAGTGAAGATGATCTGCTGCCGCTGGAATATGCGCTGATGTTCATGCGCACCAAGCCTAAGGGATTGCATTTAAATCCCTTCGACGGCCTGTATTACAAAATGCACTGGCAGGGCAATCGTATCGTGGGTGAATTACATGAAGTCGATATGGCGCCCTTTATTGCACCCGACATCATGCCGCCGGATCAGCGCAAGCGTCCTTTGCAGGACAAGGATTTTTTTGATGCTGATCCCGGTTCGAACTGGCTGCCACAACTGAGCATAGAGTAAGCATCAGGATAGCTATCAGGCCTGTGCTGCGCCGTCCATGTCTGCAAATAATTTCTGCGCCAGTGCAAAGGCGGAATTAGCGGCGGGCACACCGCAATAAATCGCCGTCTGCAACAAGGCTTCTTTGATCTCATCCCGTGTCACGCCATTGTTGGCGGCGGCGCGCAAATGCAGCTTCAGCTCTTCTTCACGGTTGAGCGCAACCATCATGCAGATCGTCATCAGGCTGCGTGTGTGGCGCGACAGACCGGGACGGGTCCAGATATCGCCCCAGGCATAGCGCGTGATCAGGTCTTGAAATTCATGGGTGAAGTCAGTGCGATTGGCCTGTGCACGATCGACGTGTGCATCGCCCAGCACGGCACGACGTACTTTCATGCCTGCTTCGAAACGTTCTTTTTCATCCATGTCGTGATTCGTCCTGGTTGATCGAATTAATTTTTCGACTTATTTATTCAACGTATTTATGCAATGTATTTATTCAACGTATTGATTCTATTTTTTCAATCGTCTCAGTGATGCGCATGCTGGTTCAGTAGGAAATTCAGCAACTGCTGAGTAAAGGCCTGGGCTGCTTCCCAGTTCGAGAGATGGGCAGCGTGTAACTCAACATAGCGTGCGCCGGGTATGGATTTAGCGATCAATTCACCATGCTCAGGCGGCGTGGATTTATCAAATTTACCGCCAATCACCAGATCGGAAGAGCGTCGTGTAGGGAAAGAGTGTCTTCGCCTGTGTAGATCTCGGTGGTCGCCGTATCATTAAAAAAATT
>CAIQLE010000008.1 GCA_903872555.1 uncultured bacterium | reverse complement strand
GAAGTGTCACCGATATACATACCGGGACGCTTGCGCACCGCTTCCAGTCCCTCAAGAATCTGGATCGACGACGCGCCATACTGACTCGATGCACTGGCGTTTTCTGACGGTATTGCTGACATGGTTACCCTAACAAAGCAAAAAACTAAAACAACTCACACCAAACTTCAGTGAAACGGTAATGACGATGACTAGATACGCATGGGCATCACAACATATTTGAAATTCGCATCATCCGGAATCGTGATCAATGCCGATGAATTCGCATCACCCAGCGAGATACTGATCTGGTCACATTTCAGATTGTTCAGCACGTCCAGCAGATAGGTGACATTGAAACCAATATCCACACTGTCGCCGCTGTAATCGATTTCAAGTTCTTCGACCGCTTCTTCCTGGTCTGCATTGGTCGAACTGATCTTCATGCTGCCGGGCGCCATCACACAACGCACGCCTTTGAATTTATCTGAAGTCATGATCGCTGCGCGCTGCAGGGAACGCAGCAACAGTTCACGGCCTATGCTGAAATTATTTTTGTAGGCTTTAGGAATCACGCGGGTGTAGTCAGGGAATTTACCTTCCACCAGCTTGGAGATCAGCTCGATGTCGGCAAAATCAAACTTCACCTGATTGGTAGCGATAGACAGATTGACCGGATCATCGGTCTCATCCAGCAGGCGCTGCAACTCTGTGATGGTCTTGCGTGGAATGATGACTTCCTGACGCGCAAATTCCTGCTCGGTGACGATCTGGCTGAAGGCCAGACGGTGACCGTCGGTCGCCACGGCAATCACGTTCTTGCCATCGACCACCAGCAGCAGGCCATTCAGGTAATAACGTATGTCCTGCTGCGCCATCGAAAAATGCACCATGTTCAGCAGGTGCTTCAGCGTGCGCTGTGGCAGGCTAACCTTGGCACCGAAATGCTCGGCCTGTGCCACCGTAGGAAATTCCTCGGCTGCCAGCGTCTGCAGCGCAAAGCGTGATTTGCCGGACTGTATGGTCATGCGCTTATTCGTGAGTGACAGCGTCACTTCCGAATCCGGCAGGGCGCGCAAAATGTCGAGCAGTTTGCGTGCAGCGACCGTGGTCGCGGCGGCTTCTTTGCCGGAACCTATGGCTGCATGGGTGCTGATCTGAACTTCAATGTCGGTCGAGAGCAAAGAAATATTGTCGCCATCTTTGCGGATGAGGATATTGGCCAGAATCGGCAATGTGTGCCGACGCTCGACAATACCACTCACGATCTGCAGCGGTCGCAACAGCGCATCTCTGTGGGTTTTTACCAATTGCATGGTGATTTCCTTTCGCAAAACACTCTTTAAATAATGATTCCGGCTCTCTGCATGGCTGGCTCCTTACGCCTTAGCCCTTCAGGGTTTGTTCCAATACGTGAATCTCATGATTGCACTCGGGATTCTTGCTGCGGTCTGCTGTAATCTTGCGCACCGCATGCAGCACCGTCGTGTGATCACGTCCGCCAAACAACTCACCTATTTCAGGCAAACTTTTTTGTGTCAGCTCTTTGGCCAGATACATCGCAATCTGGCGCGGGCGGGCAATATTGGCCGGCCTTTTTTTCGAATACATGTCAGCGACTTTAATATTAAAAAAGTCGGCCACGGTTTTCTGTATGTTTTCTACCGAGATCTGGCGGTTCTGCACTGACAACAAATCTTTCAGCGCATCCTTGACCACATCGATCGTCATTTCCTTGCCGTGGAAACGGGAGTAGGCAAGGATCTTGCGCAGCGCGCCTTCCAGCTCACGCACATTCGAGCGCAAGTGCTTGGCCACAAAAAAAGCCACATCGTCCGATAGGGGCGCGCCTTCCTGTGCTGCTTTTTTCAGCAGGATGGCGACGCGCATTTCCAGCTCCGGCGGCTCGACGGCCACGGTCAGGCCGGAGTCAAAACGGGAAATCAGGCGGTCATCCATGCCCGAGATTTCCTTGGGATAGGTGTCGCTGGTAATGATGATCTGCTTCTTCGCAGCGATCAGCGCTTCGAAGGCATAGAAGAATTCTTCCTGCGTACGGCTCTTGCCGCCAAAGAATTGAATATCGTCGATCAGCAGCAGATCCAGTGAATGGTAATAGCGCTTGAAATCATCAAAGCCCTTGCGCTGATAGGCGGTCACCACATCGCGCACATACTGCTCTGCATGAATGTAGCGTATGCGCACCGAGGGATTGTCCGCCAGCACCTGATTACCTATTGCGTGTATCAGGTGCGTCTTGCCCAGACCAACACCACCATACAGAAACAAGGGGTTGTAAGAACTGCCGGGATTGGTCGCCACCTGGATTGCAGCGGCGCGCGCCAGCTGATTCGCCTTACCCGTCACAAAGCTGTCGAAGGTCAGCGCGCCGTTGATACGGGTCTGGTCACGACGGGCCGGACTGTCTTCCACCGCCTGCAGCCGCTCAGCATGTCCGCCCAGATCATCCATGCTGCCCGGAATTGCAGCAGTCTGGGTCGGCACGATCTTTTTCGGCACGCCAGTTCGGGGATCGAGTACAAACTGCACATCGATAGGGCTCTGCCAGAATTCAGCAGCAATGGTGGTAATGCGGGCAGCGAACTGGGTCTTGACCCAGTCCAGCTTGAAACGATTAGGCGCAGCGATGCGCAGGCGACCTTCCTCGAAATCGAGCGGTGCCAGCGGCTTTATCCAGGCGCTGAACTGTTGAGGCGTCAGCTCTTGTTGCAGCTGCGATGCGCAGGTCTGCCAGAATTCTTCCATTGATTTTTCAGGTTTGAAGCGACAGATGAAGGCGCGCTTCGGATTCGTTGTTGCTTGTAATGGCCCAGCGCCAGGCTGGCCGAAGAAGCCGCTATTTTACCCCCGCCGGGGCAAGTTATCCACAGGCTGATGAGGAAATAGAGCAATGAAAACGGCCTTTTCAATTAAGAAAATTGTCATTCCAGTAAGCATTGCTTACTTATGAGCGTTCGGCGGCATGATTCGAAGATAATGCTCCCTCAGCAGCGCTTCAGACTTCCTAAGTGATTGACAGATATGCGGAAACTGCTGTCTAATTCAAGGTTCGCTGCGCTGCGCGCTTGTAAAGGTGCGTTTAGCGTTGCTTTTCACTGATTATTGCCGGACATATGGCCGGTTGATTACCGATTTCCTGCTGACTTAGCGAGACCCAAATGAAACGTACTTACCAACCTTCCGTAGTTCGCCGCAAGCGCACCCACGGCTTCCGTGCCCGTATGGCTACCCGTTCCGGCCGCGCCGTGCTGAATGCACGTCGTGCAAAAGGTCGCAAGCGCCTCGCTGTATAAGTCAGGCTGTATAAGCTTGCCTGCTAGCGTGTCCGGCAACCCTCCGGAAGACTACGGCAGGCATCGTCGTATCGTAAAAACGGATGAGTTTTCATCCGTTTTTCGTTTGCGGCCTGCATTTCGGACGGATAATTTCGTACTCTATGTTCGCCCTAACAGTCTCGACCATGCGCGCCTCGGTGTCGTTGTTGCCAAACGGTTTGCCCCGCGCGCAGTCACGCGCAATATGATCAAACGTCTGACTCGCGAAATTTTCCGCAAAGCTGCACTGGCAGCCTGCGACTGCATTGTGCGTCTGAACCGCCCCATAGGTAGTCGCGACCAGAGTGCCGCTACCCGTGCGCGCAAGGCCGCGCTGACCCTGGAGCTGACACGCTTGCTGATGTCACAAAAGGCAGCCGCGCCATGAAGACTTTGCTATTACTCATGCTGCGGGCCTACAAGCTCTGCATCAGTCCTTATCTGGGACAGAACTGCCGTTTCTATCCCAGTTGTTCCGATTACGCGCAAGAAGCCATTACAAGCCACGGCGTTCTGCGTGGTGGTCTGCTTGCCGGACGCCGCCTGTGCAAATGTCATCCCTGGCATGCGGGCGGTATAGATCTCGTACCTCCGCATCATTCTGCTGCGCAGCCTTTACCGCTGCAGCCTCACTGAATCACTCTCGACACCTGAACTCATGGATATCAAACGTACCGTACTGCTGGTGGTGTTCTCCCTCTCCCTGCTCATACTCTGGGATAACTGGAACCGTTTTAATGGCGGCCCTTCCATGTTCGCGCCCGATCAGGCCGTGCAACAGGCAGGTCCTGCGGCGACCAAAGGCAGCGATGCCTCGGTGCCGCAAGCGACAAGCTCAACGCCAGCCGCCACAGGCGCGCAAGTTCCGGCCGGTGCAGCACCTGCAGCGGCACAGGGCGAGCTTGTCAGCATCAGCACCGATTTACTGAAAGTCGAAGTCAACACCCTGGGCGGCGAGCTGAGCCGGGTGGAACTGTTAAAACACAAAGACGCGCATAAAAGTGATGCGCCTGTCACCTTGCTGGAAACCGGATCTGGTCGCACCTATGTAGGACAAAGTGGCCTGATCGGCGGCAGCTTCCCGAATCATCGTTCCGTATTCACTGTACGTCCCGGTGCGCGCACGCTGGAAAATGCCGACACACTGGAACTGATTCTGGATGCCGAGCAAGATGGCATCAAACTGACCAAGACCTATATTTTCAAGCGCGGCGAATACGAAATCGATCTCAAACATGAAGTGACGAATAGCAGCGCAGCTGCCATCACGCCTTCGGTGTATGTGCAACTGGTGCGTGACGGCAGCAAGCTCGAGGGCGACTCTGCTTTCTACAGCACCTTCACCGGGCCTGCGGTTTATACCGAAGCCGACAAATTCCACAAAGTGAGTTTTGACGACATCGCCAAAGGCAAAAATCCTCCACCGGCACACACCAACAATGGCTGGATCGCGATGGTGCAGCACTACTTTGTGTCGGCCTTCCTGCCACCTGCGAACACCAGCTATGAACTGTTCACGCGCAAGATCGATACCGATCTGTATGCGGTCGGCGCCATCATGCCCATGGGCAGCCTGGCCGCTGGCGCTAAAGCAGAACAAACCGGCAAGCTGTTCACTGGTCCGCAAGAGTCTCTGGTACTGGAAAAATTCGCGCCCAACTTTGATCTGGTGAAAGACTATGGCTGGCTGACGATTATTGCCAAGCCTATCTTCTGGCTCATGGAACAGATACACAAGGTGCTTAACAACTGGGGCTGGACCATCATCGTCCTGACCATCATGATCAAGCTCGCCTTCTTCCCTCTGTCCGCTGCCAGCTATCGCAGCATGGCCAAGATGAAACTGGTCACGCCAAAAATGACGGCCATACGTGAGCGCTACAAAGGCGATACTCAGCAAATGAATGCGGCCATGATGGAGCTCTACAAGACCGAGAAAATCAATCCGCTCGGCGGCTGCCTGCCCATCGTGGTACAGATTCCCGTCTTCATTGCACTCTACTGGGTACTGCTGGCGAGCGTGGAAATGCGCCATGCACCCTGGCTGGGCTGGATCCATGATCTGGCAGCGCCCGATACTTTGTTCGGTGTGGTGCCTGGACTGAATATGCCTGTCGGCCTGTTGCCGATACTGATGGCAGCTTCCATGTTCGTGCAGACCAAACTGAATCCGGCACCACCTGATCCGATTCAGGCCAAGGTGATGATGTTCATGCCTATCGCTTTCTCGTTTATGTTCTTCTTCTTCCCCTCCGGCCTGGTGCTGTACTGGGTCGTGAACAACCTGCTCTCGATTGGTCAGCAATGGGCCATCACGAAGCAGTCGGAGAAATCCAAAACCTGATCTGCCTGCACTTACCGAAAAAGTCCGTTGCCTTCGCAGCGGACTTTTTTTTATTCCAGATAAAATTCATCCATGATTTCCGATTCCCTACCTATCGCAGCTATCGCCACCGCTCCCGGACGCGGCGGCATCGGCGTAGTCCGCATCTCAGGCAAACACCTCATGCCACTGGCACAGCTGCTGTGCGGCCTGAGCGCCGGACGCGAACTACAGCCACGCCACGCCACCTATCTTGATTTCATGGCCGCAGACGGCAGTGTGATTGACCGTGGCCTTGTCATCTATTTCAATGCGCCGCATTCCTACACCGGCGAAGAAGTTTTAGAACTGCAGGGACATGGCGGCCCGGTGGTCATGCAAATGCTGCTGAATCGCTGCATTGAAGCCGGCCAAGACATCGGTCTGCGACTGGCCCAGCCGGGTGAATTTACCTATCGCGCCTTCCAGAACGATAAGCTCGATCTGGCGCAGGCCGAAGCGGTCTCTGATCTGATCGAAGCCTCTACCGAAGCGGCCGCTAAACTGGCCACACAATCCTTGTCAGGTGCGTTCTCACAAGCGATCCATGCACTGGTTGAGCAGGTCATCCATTTGCGCATGCTGGTTGAAGCCACCCTCGATTTTCCGGAAGAAGAAATTGAGTTTCTGGAGAAATCGAATGCGCGCGGCCAATTGCAAACCATACGCGATACTTTGTCGCAGGTACTGGCACAGGCAGGGCAGGGTGCGATTTTGCGCGACGGCTTAAAGGTCGTTCTGGCCGGCTTGCCGAACGTAGGCAAGAGTTCATTACTCAATGCATTAGCCGGTGCGGATGTGGCGATCGTCACACCCATCGCCGGCACCACGCGCGACAAAATTACAGAAACCATTCATGTCGATGGCATACCGATCAGCATCATTGATACCGCAGGCATACGACAGGATGATGAAGCCGATGGTGAAGTAGAACGCATAGGCATCTCGCGCACCTGGGCTGCAGTGGAAAATGCCGATGTGGTGCTGCATATACTGGATGCCAGCCGCGGGCCGACCCGCGCTGATGAAGACATCCTCGCGCGCCTGCCTGCCAATGTCCCGCTGCTACATATCTGGAACAAAATCGATCTTTCAGGCCATGCACCCGCCATCGATACACTGCAAGAGGCTACCCATATCTATCTGTCTGCAGCTGAAAGATCAGGTATGGATTTGCTGCGCAAAGAATTACTGCGCATCGCTGGCTGGCAACAGACCGGCGAATCGATTTATCTTGCACGAGAACGACATTTGCTGGCACTCAGGGCCGCAGCGGCGCATCTGGAGGTTGCAGCCGCACTCGCAGAACAACGTGACAGCGCTCTCGATTTATTCGCCGAAGAATTAAGACTCGCTCAAGAACGTCTGAACAGCATCACAGGTGCATTTACCCCCGATGATTTACTTGGCGTTATTTTCAGTCGTTTTTGCATAGGCAAATAATTCGCAGTAAACCTTGCACTGTTCCGAACCCTCACAACTTTCTCCTGTCTCATGCTGTTGTTGGCCACAGGTCGCTCAGACCTTGGCGTCCCTTAGACAGACCTCGTCAAAGTGACGGGAGGAGGAATAGTGACTGCCACATTACTCATGAGTGCCGCCATTATTGTTACCGATAAGGATAACTATGCCCTGGCGCTAGACTCAACCTTGCGCAAATCCAGCGACGGGCCCTACGCTACAGAAAGAGTTCATCTTTTATCTGAGGCTATTCTTCGTCTGGAGCGCGGTGGCATTGATATTGTCTTGCTGGATTTCAATCTGCCAGACAGCCAAGGTCTGCAAACCTTTGAGGCCATCTATAGCCTGTTTCCCACCATCTCCATCTTGACTCTGTGCGATACGGAAAATGATGCCCTCGCGATCAATGCGGTTGAACACGGGGCACAGGGCTTTCTTGCAAAATCTTTTTTTAATAATCCCCTCGTACCACAAGTGCTGCGCACCATCATTCAGCGCAAACGTGTCGAGGAAGACTTATATGTAGAAAAAGAGCGCACGCGCGTGACATTGGAATCCATAGGTGATGGCGTGCTCAGCACGGATGTGAATTCAAATATCACCTATCTGAACCCGGAAGCAGAGCGCCTGACAGG
>CAIQLE010000007.1 GCA_903872555.1 uncultured bacterium | reverse complement strand
GTCTGTTGTCTAATCCGGCCAAGTCTGAAAAGCTTGAGCGCCGAGAATTTCTCCAAGTCGCGCTCGGCACCAGTTTCGCGGCGGCTGTATTGCCCGTGCTGGCGCAGACCGCCATCGTGACCGATACCGAAGGACTCGAAGCCGGGACCGTGACCATGATGGTGGGCGATCAGGCAGTGCCGGTCTATCGCGCCCGGCCCATGGGCGGCCAGCACTTACCGGTGATTTTGGTGGTCTCGGAAATTTTTGGCGTGCATCAGCATATTGCCGATATTGCGCGCCGCTTTGCCAAGCTCGGCTATCTTGCACTGGCGCCTGATTTGTTCGTGCGTCAGGGAGATCCGACCAGTTACACCTCCATGCCCGAACTGTTCCGGGACATCATTCTTAAAGTGCCTGACACACAGGTGATGCAAGATCTGGATGCCTGCGTAGCCTGGGCTCGTCAGCATGATGGTGACACTTCGAAACTGGGTATCACAGGTTTTTGCTGGGGCGGCCGCATCAGCTGGCTGTATGCTGCACACAATCCGCAGCTCAAAGCAGCGGTGGCCTGGTATGGCCGGCTGAAGCAAGATAAGTCAGCGCTGCAGCCTGAGAATCCTGTCGACATCGCAGCGCAGCTGAAGGTGCCCGTGCTGGGTCTGTACGGCGGCAAGGACAGCGGTATTCCACTCGATACAGTAGAAGCCATGCGTGCCGGACTGGCAAAGGGCCACAGCGGCTCGGAAATCGTGGTCTACCCGGATGCCGGTCACGCCTTCCATGCAGACTATCGGCCCAGTTATATCGCAGCAGATGCACGTGAGGGCTGGAAGCGCTGCACGGACTGGTTCAGACAGCACGGCGTCTGATATCTTCATGAGGGACAGCTGAAGGATTGCCCGCAGGCTGTCGGCTATGTTTTAATCGCGGGGCTTCGTGACTTGTTAGCGGTTTGTTTGCGGCTTATCTGTCTCGCGTTTGTATTTGATTGTATTTATTTGTATTGGTATTGATATCAATATCAGCTTCTGTATCTGCTCCTGTATCCGTATCTGTTAGGACTAAAAAATTAATACGCTGACTGCCATTCTGCTGGCCACTACCCTTGCCGGGCTCATCAGTATTTCTGCCGCCGCCTTCCTCTCCTACAGCTTGCTGTCGAAGATGGTTGAGCGGCTGGTCAGTCTGTCGGTTGGCATCATGTTGTCGACTTCACTCTTGCATGCATTGCCTGAAGCCTTTGAGTCGGATGCGAATATCCATGCCTTGTTTGCCACTTTGCTGGCGGGCTTGCTGGGATTTTTCTTGCTGGAGAAAATGGCCATACTGCGGCACTCGCATCATTACGAAGGGGATGGTCATGGTCATGAACATGGCCATGATGCGCATGAGGCAGGCAAATCAGGATGGATGATTCTGGTCGGCGACAGTCTGCATAATTTCACCGATGGTATTTTGATTGCGGCCGCTTTTCTGGCTGACCCCAAGCTCGGCCTGATTACGGCTCTGGCTATTACGGCGCATGAAATTCCGCAAGAGATAGGCGATTTCATCGTACTGCTGAATGCGGGGCTGAGCAAAAAACGCGCTTATGTCTATAACCTGATCTGCAGCCTGATGGCCGTGATCGGCGGACTGGTCGGTTATTACGCACTGGGCAATGGCCTGCACCTGATTCCCTATGTGCTGGTGCTGGCATCCTCGGGCTTTATCTACATTGCAGTCAGTGACCTCATGCCGCAGATGCAGCGTCGCGCCACCCTGCGTGAATCCGTGCCGCAGTTTTTGCTGATCGCGCTGGGTGTGATCATTGTGCTGTTTTTAACCCGCAGCGTTCATCCCCATTAAATTCAGGCGGGATGCGTCAGTGACGCGCCCCGCCCTTGAATGTCGGTTTTGAAGCCGGTTTGTGCACGCCCGTTTGTGATCTCCGTTTGTGATCTCCGTTTGCGCAGTCGGTTTCTGCATCCCTGTTCTGTCAGGCGGCTCCCGTTGCCACCGGCCGTGAGGCATCGGAAGACCATTCACTCCACGAACCCGGATACAGTGCCGCCCCCGGCAGTCCTGCAATCTCCATCGCCAGCAGGTTATGACAGGCTGAAATCCCTGAGCCGCATTGCAAAATGGTGCTCTCCGGACTTTTGATCAGGGCACTGAATTCAGCACGCAGGGCATCGGCTGCTTTGAAATGCCCATCGGGCAGCAGGTTGTCCTTGAACCAGCGATTTTTCGCGCCCGGAATGTGGCCTGCGACCGGATCGATGGTTTCATTCTCGCCGCGAAAACGATCCGCTGCTCTGGCATCGAGCACCACACGCGCCCGTGCACTCAGATTGGCCAGCACATCATCTGCCGTTACCAACGAAGTCAAAGCAGGCTGGCGTGTAATGCTGCCGCGCGGACGCACGATGACTTCCTGAGTCAAAGCGCCACCGGCGGCCTGCCATGCCTGCAAGCCACCATCCAGCACAGCGACACCACGATGACCTACCCAGCGCAACATCCACCACAGACGGGCAGCAAACATACCGCCATGT
>CAIQLE010000006.1 GCA_903872555.1 uncultured bacterium | reverse complement strand
GCAATACGTTGCGGATCACCTTCATGAATGAAGGGCAGGGTGACATTTGCCTCTAACAGTAGCGGTGTCCCTGCATGCAGCATATAGGCCACGGGCGGATTCACCCATTTCATGGAAGACGATGAGCCGGCCGAGAGGTCGGTTGCGCGATGCAGGAATTTGCTGCCCGCAGGACGTGCATCGCATACGGCTTTGAAGGTGTTTCGAAGATCAGCGCGGGACATGGCTGAGACCTGTCGTATCAATTCAGGCCAGTGTGTAGGCCAACCTAACTGAACGATCAGCTCGCGCGGAAAAGAAAAGGGAAAATCAAAACCCCCCAGCCATGGGCCGGGGGTCTTGAGCCAGTCTGAAAAACTGGCGAAGTCATACAGCGTGGTGAGATTCTTAAGCCTGAGGGTATCGCCATCCAGCATGCCGGAGGCGATGGTGATGCCCTTCCTGTTGCGCGGTGCTGATGTGAAATCCACACCGTGCAGCAGGATAGAGGAGCTCACATCAGTTGCTAGTGGAAGCATCCGGCAAAACGACGTTCACATCCAGCACTTCAAGCTTGCCTTGCTTGTCCAGTTTGATGGTGATGTCTTCCGGATTGACACGCACGTATTTGGAAATCACGGCAATAAGTTCCTGATGCAGCGCTGGCATGAAGTCCGGGCCACCATTGATATTGCGTTCACGCGCAATGATGATCTGCAGGCGCTCTTTTGCAGAACTGGCAGAGGCTTTGGGCTGGCTGTTGAAAAGGAAAGAAAGCAGGGACATATTACTTGCCTCCGAAAATACGGGACAGGATGCCGGGCTTTTCATACTCGGCAAAACGCAGCGGACGATCTTCACCCAGGAAGCGTGCAACGATGTCCTTGTAAGCATCCGATACATCACTGCCATCTACGTGAATCGCCGGATTACCCTGATTCGATGCATGCAGTACGGACTCGGATTCAGGAATGATGCCGAGCAGCGGTATGCGCAGGATTTCCTGTACGTCTTCGTAGGAAAGCATTTCACCTGCTTCTACACGCTTAGGTACATAACGCGTGATTAGCAGGTGTTCCTTGACGGGCTCGGTGCCATTCTGTGCACGACGCGATTTGGCCTGAATGATGCCCAGGATGCGATCAGAGTCACGCACCGAGGATACTTCAGGATTGGTGACGATAATGGCTTCATCTGCAAAGGTCAGCGCCATCACGGCACCGCGCTCGATACCTGCAGGTGAGTCACAGATAATGTATTCAAAGCCATTCGCCTTGAGTTCATCAAGAATGCGCTCCACACCTTCTTCGGACAAAGCATCTTTGTCGCGCGTCTGCGAGGCGGGCAGCACATACAGATTGTCGCAGTGCTTGTCTTTGATCAGCGCCTGCGTCAGCGTGGCTTCACGGTTGATCACATTGATCATGTCATACACTACACGGCGTTCACAGCCCATGATCAGGTCAAGATTACGCAAGCCGACGTCAAAATCAATGACAGCAGTCTTGTGGCCGCGCAGTGCGAGGCCGGAAGCGAAGCTGGCGCTGGAAGTGGTCTTGCCTACGCCACCTTTGCCCGATGTTACGACGATAATTTTTGTCACAAAAAACTCCCTGTTTGAGTTTGTCTGATTTTGAATAAGAAAAAAATAAAAAAATCTAGAAAATTTTATTTGAGCGACAAGGTCTTAATATCGAGTCGGTCTTCTGCTAAGCGTATTTCTGTCGGCTTTCCTGCAAGTTCCTTAGGCCAGCCTTCGTCAAAAGTGCGGTAGACACCGGCAATCGATACCAGCTCCGCTTCCATCGACAAAGAAAAAATTCGCGCATCCGTGCGGCCAGCCGCACCTGCCAATGCCCGCCCGCGTAAGGGCGCATAGACATGAATGCTGCCGTCAGCGATCACTTCGGCACCCGGGTTCACAATCGCCATCACCACCAGATCCGAACCGCGCGCATAAATACGCTGTCCACTGCGCACAGGGGTATCAATAATCATCGTGCTGACTGCCGCAGGAGCCGGCGCATTTGCCGCAACAGCTGCCGCCGGCTGGGCCGTGACCGCTTTCGGTTCTGGTTCGGCTTCTGCCTTGGGCGGCGAAGGTGGCGGGGTCAGTTCGAAGGAACGCGTCGGCTCTATGCTGTCGATGGCCAGACCCTGGGCTCTTATTTCAGCTTCCAGCTCGGCCGGCGCATTGCGCACAGCGACAGGATTTAAGTGATGCGATTTGAATAAGCCGATCAGGCCGGGCCAGTCTATGCTGCCCGCTGCTGGCTGTGGCTGCATGTTGCCGAAATCCAGCAAGGTAAATTCATCTTCAAAGTAGTCGGGGGTGCCGCCGGTAATCTGCGCCAGCGCAGAGGACAGTTTGGCGTGCTCGGTGCTGCCTAACAAAGCGGCGACTGCAACGACGGTGGAAATTTTGATTTCCAGAGGTTTTCTGGCTTGGTTTTTTGACATACGGTCCCGGACTGATGACGACCGCCCGGCACCTGTATCGGTGCCGTCGGGGCAAGCACACTTGCCGACCCGAATTATAACCTTCTCCTTGCTACTGATCTAAGTCAATTACCAAGCCCATGACGACTGATTTGGCTCAGCAAGCGAGCCTCGCTTTGTGTTGTCTCAATGTTGTGCGTGCATTGAATGACAGACTAGCCAGATCTGGTTTTTACTTCAGGTTGG
>CAIQLE010000005.1 GCA_903872555.1 uncultured bacterium | reverse complement strand
GCAGCAAGCTTTTCTGGCCCGCCCGCTACAGGAACGCAAAGCCATCATTGCCGGTTTGCGTGAAGGCAGTCGTGAAGCTCAGCGCGAGAAACCGATGTCCATCATGGATGTGAATCCGACCCAAATTAACAAGCTCTTCTCAAGCTACGCTGTGAAGACCCTGATGCACGGACATACGCACCGGCCCGCCGTGCATGAAACCGATGCCGGCACGCGCTATGTTTTACCCGACTGGGATTGTGATGCTGAGCAGGTGCGTGGCGGCTGGTTCGCGCTCGGTGTCGATGGACAGATAACTTCCGTCACGCTGACTTAATTTGCGGCACGAAGATTCTCACGCAAAGCGCATGAGATTCAAACCGAGATAAAACGACTAATAAGGGTGTGGCTGTCAGCGCACTCTGATGAACTGATGGGCTTATTCCATCAGCTTGTTCAGCTTGGCAGGATTGAATTTATCCAGCTCAGGCACCGTCTCGCAGGTGATCCCTGCCGCCTTCAGCGCTTCAACGATCTTCAGCAACTGCAGCTCTTGTGAGGCGGCATTATCGATCAGGCCGTGCATGGCTTTGGACAAGGGATCATCACCATTCGGTGTGATGCCATAGGCAGCAAACAGTCTTGCCGCAGCATCGTCGCGCGTGGTTTGCACTTCTTTCTGAATAATGCGGGCCGGGTTGCCGACTGCCGTGGCGCCGGCAGGCACTTCTTTGACCACCACCGCATTCGAGCCGACCTTGGCACCCTCACCCACGGTAAAAGAACCCAATACTTTGGCACCGGCACCGATGATGGCACCACGCCCTAGGGTGGGATGGCGCTTTGCGCCCTTGGCCAGCGATGTGCCGCCCAGGGTGACGCCCTGATAAATCGTACAGTCGTCTCCCACTTCAGCGGTCTCACCTATCACCACGCCAAAACCATGATCGATAAAGACACGGCGACCGATGGTGGCACCGGGGTGTATCTCTATGCCTGTCAGCGTGCGCGCGATATGCGAGATGAAACGGCCTAGCCATTTAAAACCGGCGCGCCAGCAGGTGTTGGCCCAGCGATGCATGACGATGGCCTGCAGACCGGGATAGCAGGTCAGTACTTCCCAGCGGCTGCGGGCAGCCGGGTCGCGTTCTATGATGCTGCTGATGTCTTCGTTGAGGCGGCTGAACATGGGGCAGATTTTGTTGGCTCAGTGTGTATGAGTTTTGATTTTATGGGATTTCAGCAGCACTCGTTTTTTCAATCTCATTTCGGTGTCATTCGCTGACGGCGCGCTTCATATAGACAGATGCCGGTAGCAACGGACACGTTCAGGCTTTCCACCGAGCCCAGCATAGGCAAATTCACCAGACGATCACAGTTCTCGCGGGTCAGTCTGCGCAGGCCCTCACCTTCCGAACCCATCACGAAAGCTGTACCGCCGCTGTAATCAACATCGTACAGGGTCTGCTCGGCATCTTCGGTGGTGCCTGTAAGCCAGACATCACGTTCCTGCAGTTCACGCATGGTGCGCGCGAGATTGGTCACGGTAATGTAAGGCACGGTATCGGCAGCACCACTGGCTACTTTGGCAGCGGTAGCATTCAAACCCACGGCACGGTCTTTGGGAGCGATGACAGCATGAGCGCCCGCGCCATCGGCCACGCGCAGACAGGCACCCAGATTGTGCGGATCGGTCACTCCATCGAGTAGCAACAGCAAGGGAGGACCTTGTATGCCGTCCAATAACTCAGCCAGATTGCGCGCCAGCGACAATTCACCGGCACGGGCAACGACACCCTGATGGCGCCGTGTGCCTACCATGGCATCGAGACGCTGGTCATCTGCCTGAATGATGCGCACGTTTGCGCCTTTGGCAGCACGCAGCAGATCGCCCATGCGACGGTCGTGGCGCGAAGCATCCACATAAATTTCTTCCACCGAAGCGGCATCGTGACGCAAACGCGCTGTAACAGGGTGAAAACCAAAGATCAGTTTCGATTTCATGAGCTTTTATAGACTGCGTTTTTATGTGCAGATCGGTACGATTAGGTAAGCATCAGTCGGCAAGCTAAGCATGAGCCGACTGATGAACTGCTTTTAAAACCAGACAGCGTCTATTTTTACAGTCAGGACTGAAGACGCATGGACTGATTTATTTGCGCTTCTTCTTGCCATTGCGCGCAGCTGACTTTGCAGTCTTGGGAGCCAGACCTTCCGGCTTTTTGGGCGACGCTTTTTTGGCTGCCTTTTTGGCCGCTTTCTTTGCCCCCAGATGACCGGTATGTCCGTGCTTGGCATCTGCACGGCGCGATTCATTTTTCAGCTGCGTGTGTATCCCGGGCTCACTAACCAGGCGCAAATCAATGCGACGCGCATCCAGATCAACACGGCTGACCTGCACCGTCACGCGATCGGTCAGCTGATAGCGTATGCCGGTGCGCTCGCCACGCAATTCATGGCGCGCATCGTCGAACTGGAAGTAATCCGCGCCGAGATCGGTAATGTGCACCATGCCTTCAATGAACAAGGCATCGAGCTGTACAAAAATGCCGAAGGAAGCCACACCGGAAATGGTGCCTGTAAATTCTTCACCCAGCTTGTCGCGCACGAAATAGCATTTCAGCCAGGCCTCGACATCACGCGAGGCTTCATCTGCACGGCGCTCATTGGCTGAGCAATGGATGCCCAGTGCTTCCCAGATAGCCAGATCGCCTTCAGCGCGCTTCTTGCCGGCCGCCCTGTCCTTTGCCTGCATCTTGCGTGCAGCGGGCGAGAGGTTGGTATTCAGCGTTTCGCTGGCAATGTCTTTGGGGTGGTACTGCTTTTTCTGCAGTATGGCCTTGATCACGCGATGCGTGAGCAGATCGGGATAGCGCCGTATCGGGCTGGTGAAATGTGCGTAGGCGTCGTAGGACAAACCAAAGTGGCCGATATTGTCCGGGCTGTAGACCGCCTGCTGCATGGAGCGCAAGAGCATGGTCTGCAGCAGAATCGCGTCAGGTCGTCCCTTGATCTTATCCATCAGGGTCGCATAGTCCGACGCTGAAGGTGAGTTACCACCGCCCAGATTCAGACTCAGTTGCTTGAGGAAGGTGCGCAGCTGATTGAGTTTTTCTTCGGTCGGGCCGGCATGAATACGGTAGACGCCCGGATGCTTGTTCACTTCCATGAAGTTGGCAGCGCAGACGTTGGCAGCCAGCATGCATTCTTCAATCAGTTTGTGGGCATCATTGCGGGTGCGCGGCAGGATCTGTTCAATCTTACCTGCGGCATTACAGACGATATAGGTTTCTGTGGTTTCGAAATCCATCGCACCACGTTTTTTCCTGGCCTGCATCAGTACCTGGAACAAGTCATACAGATTCTGCAGATGCGGCAATAAGGCAGGACGGCGCGCAGCCTCAGGGCCACGGGTATTGCCCAGCATGGCGGCCACTTCGGTGTACGTCAGGCGTGCGGCCGAATGAATGACGGCAGGATAAAACTGGTAAGCATGGATCTCACCTTCGGCGGTAATCACGGCATCGCAAACCAACGTCAGGCGGTCGACATCAGGATTCAGTGAGCACAGCCCGTTGGAGAGCTTCTCCGGCAGCATGGGAATCACGCGGCGAGGGAAATACACGGAGGTGCTGCGCTCAAGCGCATCAACATCGAGGGCATCATTCGGTTTAACGTAATGACTGACGTCAGCAATCGCGACGATCAGCCGGTGACCTTTCAGACGGCCGATTTTGACAGGCTCGCAATAGACGGCATCATCAAAGTCACGCGCATCTTCACCATCAATCGTCACCAGTGGCACATCGCGCAAATCAACACGCTGCTCCAGATCGGACATCATCACTTCGGAAGGCAGTTTCGCTGCCATCTTTTGAGCAGCATCGGAAAAGATATGCGGCACGCCGTATTTACGCACAGCGATTTCGATTTCCATGCCGGGATCATCGATATCACCCAGCACTTCAGCGATAGTGCCCACCGGCTGGGAATAGCGCGATGGCTGCTCAGTCAATTCAACACTGACCACCTGACCGGCCTTGGCCTTGCCGGGTTTACCAGCGAGCTGAATATCATGGCCGATGCGTTTATCTTCAGGCACTACCAGCCAGACACCATTTTCATTGACCAGTCGGCCAATCACATGGGTGTTGGCGCGCGACAGCACTTCAACAATGGTGCCTTCGGGACGACCGCGCCGGTCTATGCCCGTCACGCGTACCTGCACACGGTCACCATTCATGACCTTCTGCATTTCTTTTTCGGGCAGGAAGATATCCTCGCCCTCATCCGGAATCAGGAAGCCATACCCATCACGATGTGCCGAAACACGGCCCACGGTGAAGCTGGAGGTATTGGCCAGCTGTATGCGGCCCTTGGTATCAGATTTCAGCTGACCGTCGCGCTCCATGGCCGCCAGACGGCGTGTCAGCCCATCCAGTTCGGCTTCCTTGACGGACAGGGCTTTGGCAAAGGCGGCGAGGGTCAGTGGACCTGCTTCGTTACGAAGAAGGCCGAGTATCTCTTCGCGGCTGGGTATGCTGTAGGGGAATTGGCTCAAAAGTCTTAGGGAGTAATTAGGGAATAAAACATCGCTAGTGTAACGGACAGGTGACGGCTTTGCTGTAAAACTGCAGTGCCAAGAATGAAATTAGCAGGTTCTTTGGTTGACTTAGGTGATTTATCCGCTATAATCTCGCCTTCTTTAAGCCCACGTGGCGGAATTGGTAGACGCGCATGGTTCAGGTCCATGTGCCGCAAGGTGTGGGGGTTCGAGTCCCTCCGTGGGCACCAGCTTAAAAAGTAAAAGCCTCGGTTACGCAAGTAACCGGGGCTTTTTCTTTCGTGCATACACGAGATGTATCGCGATGAAACGGAATGAATTAAGGCGCAGCGTTCAGTTCATCCAGAAATACTACTGCTCCTTCAGATGCATGCCTTCCCGGATGCGCGACACAAAAAGCATCCACGCTGAGCAGCGCAGGCGACAGCGATGGCAGTTTGCTGAATTTATCTTCCAGAGTTTTTTTTCTGGTCAGGGTTGCCATGTTCAGTGGCGCGAGAAAAGCGTTGAGCCAGGCGAGTTTTGATGCGCTCTGGATTTCCGGCCAGTCTGCACATGGCGGATCACCAAACAGATTTTGTGCGTGCACCTGCCCTGCCAGAACCATCATTAGCAGCACCAGCAATTGATTGAGTTTAGATCGGTTCATTTATTTTTCCCGACGAGTGCCTGCGGACTCATCTCATCATAAAGTTCAAAAGGCTGATGTATCCAGGGGCTATCAGCCAGATACTCCAGATAATAATCCGGCTTCATGGCAGAACAGGCCTTGTACCAGATTACGGCGGAACGTACTTCTGTCACCGCAGGAAACTGGGTACTCAGATGCGTCTGCACGCGCTCCAGGGTGATGCCGGAATCAACCAGATCATCAACCAGCAGTACTCGGCCTGCTACCGGTCCGGCGCTTGAACTGATGTGCTGAGCGATGTCGAGTTCACCGCGCTGGGTACCGGCGGCCTCACGGTAGGAACTGGCCGAGAGTATGGCCAGCGGGCATTTGAACAGGCGCGAAAAGACATCACCGACACGCAAGCCGCCCCGGGCTATGCATACGACCTGATCAAATGCCCAGCCAGATTCATAAACCCGGCTAGCAAGGTTCTCTATGGCACCGTGATACTGGTCCCAGGTAATCCACAGATGGCCGGGTGTTTCGTGTTTATGCAAAGGGATGACGCAGGACGATGGTTTCTTCGCGGTCAGGACCGGTAGAGACCATATCAACCGGCACACCCACCAGCTCTTCTATGCGCTTGACGTAGGCGCGTGCTGTCGCCGGCAGCGCATCCATGGTCTTGGCACCCACGGTAGGCTGTGTCCAGCCCGGCATTTCTTCGTAGATAGGTTCGCAGCCCGCGGCTTCTTCAGCGCCCACGGGGAAGATATCCACGATTTTGCCGTTCAGTTTGTAACCGGTGCAGATCTTGAGTGATTCGAGACCATCAAGCACATCCAGTTTGGTCAGGCACATGCCGGAGACGCCATTGATCTGTACCGAACGCTTGAGCAGTGCAGCATCAAACCAGCCGCAGCGACGTGCGCGACCGGTGACGGTACCGAATTCATGGCCCACGCTGGCCAGATGCTTGCCTATGCCCTGATCGGTAGGCAATTCGGAAGGGAATGGCCCGGAGCCGACACGTGTGGTGTAGGCCTTGGTGATGCCGAGTACGTAGTGCAGCATATTCGGACCCACGCCCGAACCTGCCGCCGCATTGCCGGCGACGCAGTTACTCGAAGTAACAAAGGGATAGGTGCCGTGATCGACATCGAGCAGACTGCCCTGAGCGCCTTCAAACAAGAGATTCGCGCCTGCTTTGTGCGCTGCATACAGTGCGCTCGACACATCAGTCACCATAGGACGTATGCGCGGCACATTCGCCAGAGCGTCATCAAAGGTCTTTTGATAATCCACGGCCTCGGCCTTGAGGTAATTCACCAGCACGAAATTATGATAATCAAGATTTTCGCGCAGCTTTTCCTCAAAGCGTTTTTCATTCAGCAAATCAGCGACGCGAATCGCGCGACGCGCGACCTTGTCTTCATAGGCCGGACCAATGCCCTTGCCTGTAGTGCCTATCTTTGCTGCGCCGCGAGCCGCTTCACGCGCAGCATCCAGAGCCGTGTGATACGGGAGTATGACCGGGCAGGCTTCAGAAATTTTGAGTCGCGAAGCCACCTCAACACCGGAGGCTTGCAGCTTGTCGATCTCGCGCAGCACATCGGGTACGGACAGGACAACACCATTCCCTATGTAGCAGGCAACACCGGCACGCATGATGCCCGAGGGGATCAGCTGCAGCGCGGTTTTCTGTCCGCCGATAACTAAGGTATGACCCGCATTATGGCCGCCCTGAAAACGCACGACGCCTTGTGCATGATCGGTAAGCCAGTCGACGACTTTCCCTTTACCCTCGTCTCCCCATTGGGTGCCGATGACAACGACATTTCTAGCCATGATCTCTTTGACTCTGGTTAATGCTGCTTTTAGTGCAGCTTCTTGATGGTGAATTTTCCGCTTTCGGCCATGATCTCACGATCACAGTCGAATTCCTGCTGTTCATTTTCATGACCCGGCAAGGTTTGTATGACGATCTCGCCTTTGCTGCGCAATTCGGCAATCAGGTTCAACAAGGCTGGCTCATGACCCCAGGGCGCGCGTACCGCACTCGCGGGCTCAGCACCGGGCAACAGACGCGCCAGTTCGCGCAGGTCCATAGAGAAGCCGGTGGCAGGACGGGCGCGGCCAAAAGCCTCACCCACATGATCATAACGGCCACCACGCGCCACCGCATTCGGCAGGCCTGGCACATACAGCGCAAACAT
>CAIQLE010000004.1 GCA_903872555.1 uncultured bacterium | reverse complement strand
TTGATGCATTGGCCATCATCTTGCATCGTTCAAACAGTCAGTATCGGGGCAGGGCAGTCGCTGCCAAGATGCGTGAACTGATTCCGCGTCAGATGTTTGATGTGGCCATTCAGGCGGCGATTGGTTCGAACATTATCTCGCGCGAGAACGTCAAGGCGCTGCGCAAAAATGTGCTGGCGAAGTGCTATGGTGGCGACATCAGCCGTAAGCGCAAGCTGCTTGAAAAACAAAAAGCCGGTAAGAAACGCATGAAGCAAGTGGGTTCGGTAGAGATCCCGCAAGAAGCCTTTCTGGCCATACTCCAAGTGGATGAAAAATAATGACTATGCAATCGATCCTGGGCAATTTCGCGCTCATTCTGTTACTGCTGACGATTGCCACCGGCATCGTCTGGAGCATAGACCGTTTTCATCTAGCGCCTAAACGCCGCCGCAGTGCCGAGGCCGCACTGGCCGAATTCGATGCGCGCACCGCGAAGCTGGCCGAGACCGGCGTCAAACCCGATACTTCGGCACGCGCCGAACTGGCTTCAAGGCTGGATTTGCAGCCGACCTGGGTGGCTTACACTGGCAGTTTTTTCCCGGTGATTGCAGCGGTATTCCTGTTCCGCTCCTTCATGCTGGAGCCTTTCAAGATCCCGTCCAGCTCTATGGTGCCGACCCTGCAGGTGGGTGATCTGATTCTGGTGAATAAATTTACCTATGGCATACGGCTGCCTATCGTGAATAAAAAGATCATTGATATCAACAATCCCACGCGGGGCGATGTGATGGTCTTTAAGTTTCCGAAAGATACGTCGCTGGATTACATCAAGCGCGTGGTCGGCGTGCCGGGTGACAAAATTATCTATAAAAACAAGCGCTTAACGGTGAATGGGCAGGCGCTGGCCTATGAAAAGCTGCCGGAATATCTGGACGAAGAGCGCCTCAGCTATTACAGCCAGTGGCGTGAGAACCTGACCGGGGTTGATCATGCCATCCTCAACGATGACAAAGTGCCCGGCTATGTGCCCAGCCCGGATAACTTCCCCCAGCATGAGCTGTGTACGTATAACCTCGAAGGTTTTGAGTGCACCGTGCCAGCTGGACAATACTTCATGATGGGGGATAATCGGGACAACAGTCTGGACTCCCGCTACTGGGGTTTTGTGCCAGACAAAAATATTGTCGGAAAAGCATTTTTTGTCTGGATGAACCTCGGTAACTTCAAACGCATAGGCGCTTTCCATTGATGAGAGCTTTCAGGAGCCAAGCACCCGTCTCGATGTCTGAGACATCACAGCGCGGTTTTTCGCTGATTGGCTTCCTGTGCACTTTGATCGTTCTGGGTACGGCCGGATTGCTCTTGCTGCGTGCGGGGCCGAGCGTGCTCGAATACTGGGCTGTCGAGAAAGCCATCGTTGCGTCTTCGGCGGTGGCCAGCAGCCCTGCCGACGTACGCGCTGCCTTCGATAAACTCGCCTCGGCCGGATTTATTGATGCCATCGAAGGCAAGGATCTGCAGATCGAAGGCCACGGCAAGGAGATGCAAGTGAGTTTTGCCTACCAAAAGAAAATCGCGCTCGTTGGTCCTGCCAGTTTGTTGATTGACTACAAGGGATCAACAGCCAACACTACATCAGACAGCTCCGCAAAATAGCGGTTTCAGAGCAGATGGATATCGAGCAATTGCAAAAACGGCTGGGCCACACGTTCAAAGATGCTGCCTTGTTGCAGCAAGCTTTGACGCATCGCAGCCATAGCAGTCTGCACAATGAGCGACTCGAATTCCTCGGCGACTCGGTGCTCAACTGCGTTGTTGCCTCCCTGCTGTTTGAGCGTTACAGCAAGATCGATGAAGGTGATCTGTCACGCCTGCGTGCCAATCTCGTCAAGCAGCAGTCTCTGTATGAAATCGCCCAGCGTCTTGAACTCTCGCAATGCCTGCGTCTGGGTGAAGGTGAGCTGAAGTCCGGCGGTTTCCGTCGCCCCTCGATACTCGCCGATACACTGGAAGCGCTGTTTGGCGCCATCTTCCTTGATGCAGGATTTGATGCTGCACGCGACGTGATTCGTTCCATGTATGTGCCCATCTTGCAAAGCGTTGATCCTAAAACGCTGGGCAAGGATGCCAAGACCTTGTTGCAGGAATATTTGCAGGGTAAAAAAATCGCTTTGCCCCAATATAATGTGGTGGCTACCCATGGCGCCGCCCATAGTCAGGAATTCGAAATCGAGTGTCTGGTACCCAAGCTTGATATTCAGGTTTTTGGTACAGGCGGCAGTCGCCGTGCAGGTGAACAGGCCGCTGCCAAGCTGGCGCTGGAAGCCGTACAGACGGCACTCGTAAAAACCCCCGCCAGCCCCAAGAAACCCCGTCAGCGCACGACCCAGCTCAAGTTGGCTGGCATAGCAACTATCCAGCCCGATGTGTCGCCTGAAAACGCTGAAGCGAAGAACAAGCCTGCGCAAACTGAAGCAGCCGTATCCTCCCGGCCTGCCAAAATGTCTGCGTCCAAAGAACAAGATGAACTGCTGCCAGAAGCCAGTGAGCCCAAGTCAGACCTCATCAACCAAAGTACATCCGCATGAACTCAGACTCCGCTGCCACCGATTTCCGGTGCGGCTATATCGCGATTGTCGGCCGTCCCAACGTCGGCAAATCCACCCTCATGAATATGCTGATCGGCGCCAAGATCAGCATCACCTCACGCAAGGCACAGACCACCCGCCACCGCATCACCGGCATACAGACACGTGAAGATGCGCAGTTCATCTACGTGGATACGCCCGGTTTTCAGATGCGTCACAACAATGCACTGAATAAAAATCTGAATCGCACCGTCTCGCAGTCGTTGACAGCGGCCGATGTCGTGCTGTTCGTGGTCGAGTCCGGCATTTTTGGTGATGGTGATCAGCG
>CAIQLE010000003.1 GCA_903872555.1 uncultured bacterium | reverse complement strand
TCCATTTGACGTACACCTATCTCCAGCTCCATCAGCGTTATCACTGAAATGAACAAGGCTTCGGTGTTGATACTGGCCGCCCATGCGAGCACAAGTGGATCGGCCTTACCAGTTTTGGCTTTTCTGAGTTCAGAGATGACATTGGTGTCGAGGAGGTACATCAGCTCAGATCCACGGGCTTGTGAAGTGTGCCTATGCGTCCGGGTTCAAATTCTGTAACGTCAGCATCCGGCATGGCCAGTAAATCAATCACATTCGGCTGTTGTCCTGTCAGTGCGCGATAAGCTTCTATCGTCAATAAGACATGGGCCGGCCGCCCACGGTCAGTAATAAATACCGGCCCTTGGGCTGCTGCTTTTTTGGCGCCACTGGCATCCTGATTGAATTCGCGGCTGGTATAGGTGCGGATACCCATGATCTGCTCCACATATCTCAATGTAGGGATGTTACTACATAAGAAAAACCAATGGCAAGCTGATACCACCTTGCGTGGCAGATATACGAGCTCAGCTTATCTAAGCTCAGATAAAGCAAGCGCCCAATCAGGCCGATACCCCGCTGCCCGTCCTTCATACCAAGATCCTTCGTACAGGGTAAACTTCGTCTGTTTTGTTGAGCCCCTTTTGCTTCTCAGTTTTTTATTCTGTAACTCAGACAAAATCTGCCCTAATCTCTACCTAATTCAGCTCTCATCCAGCTTCACTGTAAAGCCCTCTATTCATGTCCACGCATATCCTTGAGCCCGGCGAGATCGGCAACGTCGAACCTTTTCCCACCGTCGTATTGCCCACCGATGTCACGCTATTTGAAGGCCGCGCGCGTCGTTTCCGTCAGCTGGCTTCTGGACATGCACTCGGCAAGCTGCTGGAAGTGATGGCGCATATCGCCGACGCTCAGCACAAGGCTTTCCGTGCCGGCAGCGCCAGCCCTATCTCAGATGAATTGCTCAAGCAGTCGCGTGAACATGGCATGCCGGCGCTTTCCTGTCAGGCTGATCGTGATGCGAGCTGGCAGCACGATCTGGATGCCGTCATTACCGCCCTGATCGCCTGCCCGGAAACCGTGCTGCAAGACGCTGCGCGCAAGTTGCAAGGGATTGATGCAGAAGGTCGTGAAGCGATTGCCGATGCCGTGCTGGCCGGTGGTATCGCCGGTGATGATCCGGATACGCATGCGGTGCTAGCGCCTCTGGTAGGCGCTGCTCTGCAAGTCTGGTGGACGCGTCAGGCGGGCTCCATGAACACGACTGATGTGGGCCTGATTGGTTCATCCACCGTCTGCCCCGTTTGTGCCTCACGTCCGATTGCGAGTGTGGTGGAGATCGGTGCCAATCAATCCAATCTGCGCTATCTGAACTGCAGCCTGTGCAGCACGCAGTGGCATATGGTGCGCGTGACCTGCAGCGCCTGCGAATCTACCAAGGGCATTACCTATTTCAGTTTGAATGGCGTGGAAAACGAAGAGCCTTCGCGCAAACTGGCATTTGCACGCGCTGAAGCCTGTGATGCCTGTCACAGTTATCTGAAAATTTTTACCCGCGAAAAAGAACCGATGATGGATGTGACCGCCGATGATCTGGCAACGCTGACGCTGGATATGCTGGTTGATGAAGCCGGATTTTTACGCAGTGGTCCGAATTTGTTATTCTCACCCGGCGTACCTGAGACGGAGTAATTTTTCTGCGATGATTCTCAGTTGCTTTAGCTATGCTTCAGCACGAGTTCATCAACTTTTCATCAACGCTACACCTGTACACTAAAAACAATTTAAAGCGAGATATTCATGAACTCACCGATGTTTCTGCCCCGTGCGGGTGAAACCGGAACCGACAGCCTGCTGACACTGCAGACCCTGCCTTCGGTCGATGCCCTGCTCAAGCTGCCGCAACTGCAGGACGATATCGCCACCCATGGACGCGGACTGGTCAAGCGTGCGATACAACGCTGTCTGACTGGCGTTAGAAAATCACTGGCCGCTGATAAAGGCACCACAGCACTCAGTCAGACGCAGCTGATGCGCCTGCTGAGTCAGCAGATCGTAGATGAAACCACCCCCGCACTGCGCGCTGTCTTCAACCTGACCGGCACAGTCATACATACCAACCTTGGCCGCAGTCCCCTGCCTGAAGCGGCTGTCACAGCGCTGATTCAGGCCGCAAGACATCCCGTCACGATTGAATATGATCTGGCCAGTGGCGAGCGTGGCGAGCGCGATCACATCACCGAAGCCATGCTGTGTGAACTGACGGGTGCTGAAGCAGCCACTGTGGTCAACAACAATGCTGCTGCAGTCTTGCTGGTGCTCTCCGCGCTGGCCGGTGGACGTGAAGTGCCGCTGTCGCGCGGTGAACTGATCGAGATCGGTGGCTCCTTCCGTATTCCCGACATCATGGCCATGGCAGGCTGTACTTTGGTTGAGGTCGGCACCACCAACCGTACCCATCTGCGTGACTATAGCCAGGCGATCCATGCCGACACCGCCATGCTGGTACGCATACACACATCGAATTATCAGATCGTGGGTTTCACAGCCAGCCCTAGCGATCAGGAACTCGGCCAGCTGGCCAAAGAAAAACAGTTACCTTTGTATGTGGATCTGGGCAGCGGTGCGCTGCTGAATTTTGAGCGCTATGGCTTGCCACATGAAACACTGCCGCAGGAAGCGCTGCGCGCGGGTGCTGATGTAGTCAGCATCTCAGGCGACAAGCTGCTGGGCGGGCCGCAGGC
>CAIQLE010000002.1 GCA_903872555.1 uncultured bacterium | reverse complement strand
TTCTCAATCTTGTCCGGCTGAGCCGGGTGCTCGAACATATAGCCTACGCTAGCAGTAAACAAAACCAGCAAGAGCATTTCAAAGACCGTGGCGAAAATGATTTGCCTTTCACGCCGGAAGACCTTCATCAGAGTGACGGTGGCCGAGGTATAGCGCGTCAGCTTGAACATACGCAGCAGACGGAACACGCGCAGGAACCTGAGGTCCAGATGCTGACGCAAAAAACCTTCCAGCAGGAACGGAAGAATGGTCAGTAAATCAATCAGTGCCTGACCACCTTTGATCTGAGCCCAGCGCGGCAGACGCTTATCTTTCAATTCTGGATTCTCGGGAGCGCTATACACCCTCGCCACATATTCGAGTGTAAAAATGCTGAAGGCAATCGTATCCACCCATTTGAACTGGGCAGCAAACAAGGATTCTATCGAGACCACCGTTTCCAGCACCACGCACAGTATGGATAGCGCGATCCAGAAGACGATGAAATTATCAACAATGATATGCAAACGGCCCGAATGCCCCGTCGGTTCTAGCATTGCATAAATTTTCGCGCGCAGGCTGCGACCCTGATTCAGCTGCTGGAATTCCTGCCATATAGGTAAAATCTGGCGCGAGAGCTTGAACATACGCATGAGCCGCAACAGACGCAGCACGCGCAAGATTTCCAGATCCACTGTCATGAACATCATCAGATAGAAAGGCGCAATCGCCAGCAGATCAACCAGCGCATACAGACTGCATGCGTATTCCAGACGGGGATAGCGCTTGTGTGCAAATTCAGGATGCACAGGCGCGCTCATTAAGCGCAGTACATACTCCACGCTAAAGATGCCTACAGTGATCAGATCAAACCAGTGAAATGTCTGTGCGTTGGGCAGATAAATAGCAGGTATCTGCTCAAACACTACAGAGCAGACACTCAGAACGATCAAGGCACCGATCAGGCGCTCAAACTGCCGCTGAAAGCCCGCTGCAAAGTCGGCATCAAAGCACCACTGATAAATCTGTGTCGCCAGAGATGGCGTCGCCGGGGATGGATGATCCGCTCGGGCATTCAAGGCTGGGTTGGGTGTCGTCATGATCAAACATTCAAAAGACTGGCTGCTTCGCGCGCAGCAACGCGCCCCTCGTCGGTTGGGATGACCCAAACCTCTATGGAACTGGCCGCAGAGTGTACCGCAGCAATTGCATCACCTAGTGCAGTCTGATTTTTTTCAGCATCGATCTGTACACCGACCCAGGCCAGTGCAGCACAGACCTGTTCACGCAGCAGCGCATCATGCTCACCAATGCCACCACTAAATGCGATCACATCTAGCCCCTGCAGACAGGCAAGCATGGCACCACTCTCCCTGACGATACGATGCGTAAAGAGCGCAATCGCTTTCTTTGCTTCGGGACTGCTATCTGCGCGCAGCTTACGCATGTCAGCTGATATACCCGACACACCGAGCAGCCCGCTGTCTTTGTACAGCAGACGTTCAATTTTCTGGTGATCCCAGCCCTGCTCCATCAGATACAACAATACGCCCGGATCCAGCGCACCTGAGCGTGAACCCATCATGAGTCCATCAAGTGCGGAAAAACCCATGGTCGAGGCCATGCTCTTGCCATCAAGCGCAGCGCATAAGCTGGCGCCATTTCCCAGATGCGCCATCAGCACCCGCCCACCGGCGCGCTGACTATTTTCTGCCAGAGCGCCGATGATGTACTGATAGGACAGACCATGAAAGCCATAACGGCGCACTCCCTGATCCGTTAAAACTTGCGGCAGTGCGAAGGCCTGATGCAGCGCCGGTGCGCTGGCGTGATAAGCCGTATCGAAACAGGCAATCTGTGGCACGCTGGGAAAGGCTTCTGTAAAGGCGCGTATGCCTGCAATATTGTGAGGCTGATGCAGCGGTGCCAGACTATTTAGCTTTTCCAGCTGCTGCAAAATAGCTTCATTGACTAATACGCTGGCACTGAAGGCTGCACCACCATGCACCACACGATGTGATACCGCACGCGGTGCGGGCAAGCCCGGCAGTTGCTGCAAGAGTTCACGCAAGTGCTTGAGTGCAGAGGCAAACGGATCATCCGCACTGACGGGCAGCATCTGTGTGTGCGTCTGTGTCTGCGTATTCTGCGCACTGCTCCAGCGCATCTCAGGAGCACCGCGCGGCTCCAGTCCCTGAATACTTCCCGTCAGCACAGCGGGCATTACCTGCTGCGCCTGCAAAGGATGGAGAGAAAATTTCAGCGAAGACGAACCCGCATTGACCGCAAGAATAGCCATAACGCCGGCTCAGCTGCCTGAGGCTAGCTGAGTTTTACGCACAGGATCATCCCGCAGATGATGCGCGGCGACCAGCGCAAGCAAGGCGGAAGCCACGCGTACGGATGGGCCATCGGCACGGCTGGTCAGTGCAATCGGCACTCGCGCACCGAGCACCAGACCGGCGCCGGTCGCACCGGCAAAATATTCGAGTTGCTTGGCCAGCATATTGCCGGATTCCAGATCAGGCACAGCGAGAATATCGGCATCCCCTGCAACGGGTGAATCTATGTGTTTGATCAGTGCTGCCTGCGATGAAATCGCGTTATCAAAGGCGAGCGGTCCATCGAGTATGCCGCCAACAATTTGCCCGCGCATGGCCATCTTGCACAAGGCAGCGGCATCAATCGTGGAAGGAATGCTGGGGTTGATGGTCTCCACCGCCGACAGGATAGCCACTTTAGGGTTTTGATTGCCCATGATGTGCGCAAAATCTATCGCGTTCTGGATGATGTCGGCTTTCTCTGCGAGGGTAGGAAATATATTCAGCGCAGCATCCGTGACGAGCAAGGGCTTGGGATACAAGGGCACATCAAAACGGAACACATGCGACATGCGCCGGCCTGTGCGCAAAGCGGGCTGGGCCAGCACGGCATGGATCAGTTCATCGGTGTGCAGGCTGCCTTTCATTAACAGCTCGACCTCGCCTCTGGCGGCCATCTCGCTGGCCTTGTCAGCGGCGGCATGACTGTGCGGCACGGCGATTTGTTGACAGCCGCTGATATCGATGCCGGCCTGTGCGGCTATAGCGCGCATCTTTTCCAGTGGTCCTATCAGCACCGGAATGATCAGACCCAGACGAGCTGCATCCAGGGCACCGGTGAGTGATTCGATATCGCAGGGATGAACAACCGCGCAGCGCAAAGCCTCTAAATTATCCGCCATGCTGAGCAAAGCTTTCATGCGCATTTCAGGATCGAGCAACTGAATATGCGGCGCAATAATTTTCGGGCGACGTACCTTTTGTGCCGGTGCGATGACTCGCGCCTGACCATGCAACACTGAATCGCCTTTCTGATTCGTGACATTGCACTCTAGCTCTACGCGTTTTTTTTCATCGTCTTTGGCGGTCACGGTGACCGTGACGGTGAGCGTATCGCCTATGCGCACTGGCTTTGTAAAATGCAAATCCTGTTGCAGATAAATCGTTCCCGGTCCGGGGAATTGCGTACCAAGGACAGCGGATATCAGTGCTCCGCCCCACATGCCATGCGCTATCACCCCATGGAACAAGGTGTCGTTGGCATATTCAGGATCGAGGTGGGCCGGATTGGTATCGCCGGAGACAGCGGCAAAGGCGCGAATATCATCCAACGTCAGGGTACGTGTCAGGGTGGCGCTCTGGCCTAGGTGCAATTCATCGTAGGTGAGGTTCTCGATGAAATCAATATCAGGTGTCTTGTTCATGCTGGCTTTAAATGAGATTCAATTTTCAATCAACTGCATGACAGCCGGCATCGACATAAATCGTCTGCCCAGTCATGCCAGAAGAAGCATCGGTGCAGAGGAAGGCACATAGCTGTGCGACTTCATCCAGCGACACCAGCCGGCCCAGCGGTGATTTATCAACCGCATGCTGCATCAGCTGATCGAAGGCAGCTATGCCGGACGCAGCGCGGGTAGGCACAGGGCCCGGTGAGACGGCATGCACACGTATTTTGTTGGGCCCCAGTTCCATGGCCATATAGCGCACCAGTGATTCCAATGCAGCCTTGACCGGACCCATCAGTCCGTAATGCGGCACGGCTTCATCAGCGCCCAGATAAGTCATGGTCAGCAGACTGCCGCCCTCTGGCATATGCGGCGTGACGAATTTTGCCAGCGTTGCAAATGAATGGCAGGACACTTCCATCGCGCGCGCGAAACCGATACTGGAGCTATCGATCACACGGCCATGCAAATCTTCCAGCGGCGCCCAGGCAATGGAATGGATCACGAAATCAATCTGTCCCAACTGACTCACAGCATGCTGAACCAAAGCTTCCATGGCCCCGCTGTCTTCCACATTACAGGTCACCAGATCGATGCCCAACGGCTGGGTCAGCGGCTCGACATATGGACGTGCTTTCTCGTTCAGACAAGTGGCTACGACTTCGGCGCCCATCTGCTTTGCCAGCCGCGCACAGGCCCAGGCGATACTGTGTTCATTCGCGATGCCTAGTACCAGGCCTTTTTTCCCTTGCAGGCTGAACAACCCTGCAAGCTGCTGCGCCGCTTGGATAGTTTGTGTTGCTACAGATTCAGTCGACATATCTCACCATCACATATTCGCCCGGCGCATCACACAGCACCGATGCTGCATCAATGTCACGCGCATTCACTTGTTTGGAGCTTTGTTCCTGCAGCCATTCACTCCATGCTTCCCACCAGGAGCCTTCAATACGGGGCGCTGTCGCTATCCACTCATCTGAATTTATCCAGTCCGCACCTTCCTTTACCCGTCCGATCTGATAACTGCGCCGTGCACGTCCGGGTTCGGACACGATGCCGGCATTGTGACCGCCGGCTGCGAGTATGAAGGTGGTATCGGTGTCGGTGTATAAATGAATTTTGTAAACAGAGCGCCAGGGCGATACATGGTCGCGCACGGTACCCACCACCAGCAAAGGCATCTTCAGATTTTTAAGTGCCACCGGTATGCCTGCGACTTCGTAATGACCCTGAATCAGATCGTCTTTAAGAAATAAGGAATCTAAATACTCCGCATGCATGCGCTGTGGCAGATGGGTGGTATCCGCATTCCAGCTCATCAGATCACTGCCTGTATCATCTTCGCCCATCAGATAGCGCTGCGTATGGTGCGACCAGATCAGATCTTTAGAATGCAGGAACTGGAAAGTACCTGCCATCTGACGGCCAGACAGATAGCCCTTACGATTAATCTGTTCGCGCAAGGTCTTTAGCTGATCATCATCAATAAAAATTCCCAGCTCACCGGCTTCGGAAAAATCTGTCTGCGCAGCCAGCAGAGTCACACTCGCCAGCTTGGGCATGACCGCTTCTTTGGCAGCCCTGCCCTTGTCATGGACCTTTGCAAACTCTTTGGACCCGAGCAAGGCAGCGACGATAGCCAGAAAGGTACCCCCCAGACAGTAACCCATGGTGTGTATGGAAGGGCTTGCGCACAGGCTGCTGGTCTGCTGCATCGCCTCCATTACACCGGACTGCAAATAATCATCCATACCCAGATCACGATCACTGGCATCCGGATTGAGCCATGAAATCATCAACACCGTCAAACCTTGCTCGACCAGATAACGCACCATGGAGTTTTGCGGTGACAGATCCATGATGTAGTACTTCATGATCGGCGAAGGAATGATCAGCACAGGCTCAGCGGCCACCTTCTTAGTCTTTGCTTCGTACTGAATCAGTTCAATCAAATGATTGCGAAAGACCACTTTACCTGGCGTGATGGCGACATCCTTACCGACTGCGAAGGGCAAAGCTGCCAGTTCATCCGGACTGGCCTGCGGCGGCAATGCCGACTGATGCGCATCCTGCAAAAACAGATTCATGCCATGCAATAAACTCTGACCACCAGTCTCAATGCTATGGGCAATCACCTGAGGATTGGTGCTCAGCCAGTTTGAGGGCGACATCGCGTCCATCCACTGACGCGCAAAAAAACTCACCATCTGTTGCCTGTGGGCTGACATGCCGTCGACCTGAGTAGCTTCCTGCCACCAACCGTCGCCTGCTTTGAAACTCTCTTTGAGCATATTGAAGGGCCAGTGCGACCAAGCCGGATCACTGAAGCGGCTATCCGTTTCCTGATACGGCTGATAGTTGCTCAGCTTGTTCAAGGGTTGTTGCATCTGCTGCTGAATAAGCTCAGCTGCCTTCTGCGCCAGCAGCATTTGCTGCCCCGGTGAGGCTGCCAGATGCATGGCCCAGTCAGCGCAAGCCAGCGCCAGGGAGATTGGCGACAGGCCCATGGTGGCCCGTGAGAGCTGCTCATGCACGGCCTGATCCAGCTTTTTGGCGTTTTCTGCTGACAGCAGATTGCGGGGACTTGTATTCGGCGCTTCGGGGGTGGGGGCTGCTTGCGGCATGATGTCAATCGATCTCGTAAAAGGTAAGAAACTCACGTTCGATTATGCATTCCCGAAAGTAATTAATTGCCCGAATACAAGACTTTTTCCTTCAGAATATTGATTCCAGTCAAAAATTTAGGGTGATTGAGCAGGATTTTTCGAATGATTCAAAAATAGCAAGCTGCTGTTGAAGCACTGATGCAGCCTTGTTCGCGGACTGAGCGCAAGCATCTCAGCTTGAATCAGCCTACGTTGGCGGGCTAAAGTTATC
>CAIQLE010000001.1 GCA_903872555.1 uncultured bacterium | reverse complement strand
AGGGCGAGACGTGCATTCAGAAGCCGCAATTTAAGATTTTCGCGCGCAAAGAAAGATTCACCCGGCGATAAGAGCAAAGCCTCCGGCGTAGTCACTGTGCGCAAGCGCACGAGCTGTTTAATATCATTCCAGAGCTCAGCGCTCCAGGCATCCCAGCGGTCCTGCATCTCTACCCGCCAGTCATAGGGCGATTTCAGCTCGGTCTTGGGCGCAGCAACCAGACGAGTCTTGGGAACGTGCACGACGACCGCAGGTTTTTCATCGGCCAGCAAGGGCATGCTGTCAATCTGACCTATCAGCGTGTCAATCCGCACAGACGTGCCTGTCAGATCCACGCTGGGCAAGGACTTCAGGTTATCCATATCCTTCGCAATGGCGCGACGGATGGCGATGAATTGCGGACGATCAGCGCGTGACAGACGCGCATCGGCATTTTGCAGAGCGATCAGTGCGCCTCGCAGATTACCGGCCAGCTGCAGCTGCTGGCTGGCGGTCGACAAGACTTGCTCGATTTCTGCCAGCGCCCAGTCATCGCGATTCTTGGCGAGATCCCGATACAGCTGTTCCAGCGCGATCTGCTGACTTTGCGATTCAATCTGACGCGCTTCAAGTACCGAGACCTTGCCCTGCAAAACCTTCAGTTCATCGTCCACACGATCGGCAATCAGCTTGGTCTGGCTATTGATGTTGTCGCCTGTCTGCAGACGCTGCGCCACTTCGCGACGCAGGTCGGAAATATCAGTGCGGGAATTCCACCATTGCAGGAGCAGCAGCAACAACAGGCCACCGACCAGCAGTTTGTTGCGCGATTCCCTCTCTGCCAGCGCCTGCGGCCAGCGTGGCCACCAAGCGGCGCGGCGATACGCCAGACCTTCGGTCGCGGCGGGCTCGGCTTCAGGATGAGGGGCTGTATTAGACGCTGTATTCGTTGCTTCATTAGCCTCTGGTTTGCCGGCTGGCTCCTTGCGGGACTGATCTTCAGCCGCCGGCCGGGCAGCCTGGCCTGCATCAGTTGCAGCCGGATTGGCAGGCTGGGACGGCGCTGATACAGCAGGCTGGGCTGCAGCCGTTGCTGGCGCAGGGGCGGCGGAGGCAGCCGGGACGGGGCCGGACGCGGGATGTTTGTCGTTCGTTTCGCTCATATGCAAGATTGTATCGCGGCGACCAGTGCTGCGTCGCCAGATCCGGTCAGAAGAACTTGTTCAAAACCCAGTCCATGCGCTGTTTCAGCGATTCGCTCATGCGGCACGATCAGGCGCTTGCTCAGCATTTTGGCCCAACCTGACTGGCCGGCGCTTTGCAGCACACTGTCCTGCAGATTGCGCAAGGCTTCTGAACTGGTGATCACCCATGCATTCGGCTGTTCCAGCAAATCCTTTAACAAGGCTTGCCGTGCTTCATCCAGCGCCAGCGCGCCGCGCCGGTAGGCTGAGAGCTGCTCCACTTCCACGCCTGCATCGCGCAAACGGTCTGCCAGCAGCTCGCGACCGGTCTCGGCACGAATGATCAGGACTTTTTTGCCCTTGAGTTGATCCAGATCCAGAGCTTCAAGCAAGGTTTCAGAATCCGTGCGCTGCGTATCCAGAGGGCTGACGATGTTCGCATTCGCATCTGTCACGCCATGGCGGGCCAGCGCCTGACGACTACCGGCACCGATCACGGCAGCGATGACGCCGGCCGGCCAGTGACTAAGGTGCGCAAAGACGGCATCTACCGCATTCGGGCTGACAAAGGCGACCATGGCATAAGCGTCCAGCTGGGACAGCTTGGTTTTTAATGGAATGACATCACTCAGCGGCTGTATGTCGAGCAAAGGAAAAATACGGCAGCCTATGCCCAGCTCGCTGAGTTGCGCCGCCAGCGGTTCAGCCTGCGCCAGCGGTCGGGTAATGATGACGGTGGCTGTCACTGGGAAGCCTCGTGTGAGTGATGAGCTTATTCCACCTTGCAGGCAGCAAGGATGGCACTGGCGTCCTGAGACTCCAGCACTTTCGCAATCTGCACTCCGAGGGCTTCGGGTGAGTCGGCCGCTCCCTGAATGTCGGCATGCGCTATGCGCTTGCCATCGGGGGTGGCCACCATGGCGCGCAGGCGCATGGCATCTTTCTCAACCGTGGCAAAGGCTGCCAGCGGAACCTGACAGCTGCCGCCAAAGGTGCGCGAAAGCTGGCGCTCAGCGCGCACAGCACGTTCGGTATCGATGTGATTCAGGGGCGCCAGCAAGTCTTGCAAGTCTTTACGAACGGACAGAATTTCTATGGCCATCGCGCCCTGTCCGGGTGCAGGCAGGCTGTCTTCGGGCGCAATGACGGAACGGATGCGCTCTGCCATGCCCAGACGCTTGAGTCCGGCGGCGGCCAGAATAATGGCGGCGTATTCACCGCGGTCGAGCTTGGCCAGACGGGTATCCAGATTGCCACGCAAAGGCTGTATCACGAGCTGAGGATAGCGGGCTGCAATCAGCGCCTGACGGCGCAGGCTGCTGGTGCCAACGATGGCGCCGGCCGGCAGATCAGCCAGACTGGTGTAATCGTTCGAGACAAAAGCATCGCGCGGATCTTCGCGTTCCAGTATGGCCGCCAGTTCAAAGCCTTGCGGCAGTTCCATCGGTACGTCTTTAAGGGAGTGAACGGCCAGATCAGCTTCGCCCTGCTGCATCGCGACTTCAAGTTCTTTGACAAACAAGCCCTTGCCGCCGACCTTGGACAAGGTGCGATCCAGAATTTGATCGCCGCGCGTGGTCATACCAAGTATTTCTACGGTGCTGTGGGGATATAATTCCAGCAAGCGCGCACGAACATTTTCAGCTTGCCACATGGCGAGCCTGCTCTCGCGCGAGGCGATCACCAATTTTCCGGAAAACGATGCGTTCAATACAGCCTCTGAGTGTCGGGGTCGCAGCTCTGTGGTGTCGACCCGGTTGGTAATGCTGAAAAACGGCGAATTTTAACATGCACCCCCTCTGTGCAGCCCGGCCAAAAGCGGGGTCTGCGCATAACTGAAGCTCACTGCATAAGCTGCTATGGCCATTTCAAAAAAAATCCCTGCCCGCTCCGTCAAAGCCTCCGATAAAGAAGCGCCCCTCAAAGAAGACATACGTTTACTCGGCCGCTTGCTGGGCGACGTGGTGCGCCAGCAAGAAGGCGAAGCCGTCTTTGAGATCGTGGAAACCATACGCCAGACGGCGGTGCGTTTTCGTCGTGAATCGGATCCCGAGGCCGGTACCAGTCTGGATAAGCTGCTGAAAAAGCTGACCCGCGACCAGACCAATTCCGTAGTGCGTGCATTCTCTTATTTTTCGCATCTGGCCAACATCGCTGAAGACCAGCATCACAATCGCCGTCGCCGTGCCCACCTGATGGCCGGATCGGCGCCGCAGGCCGGCAGCATCGCCGCCACCCTGTCCAAACTGGATGCGGCGGGGGTTTCTGGCAAAGCAGTCCAGCATTTTTTCTCTGATGCACTGATCTCGCCGGTGCTGACTGCGCATCCGACCGAAGTGCAAAGAAAAAGTATTCTCGATGCAGGCCGTGAAATTGCACGACTGCTGGCCTTGCGCGATTTCCCCATGACACTCAGCGAGAAGCAGCGCAATACGCAGTTGCTGCATGCAGAGATCGCCAAGCTATGGCAAACACGCATGCTGCGCTATTCCAAGCTGACGGTGGATGATGAGATCGAGAACGCGCTCTCGTATTACCGCATTACCTTCCTGCGCGAGTTGCCCGGCCTGATGGACGATATTGAAGAAGAGATGCTGGCGCAATATCCACACACACGTAAACTGAGCCTGCCGCCCTTTGTACAGATGGGCAGCTGGATAGGCGGCGACCGCGATGGCAATCCGAATGTGAATGCCGACACGATGAACAAAGCCATGTCTCGCCAGTCCAGCAATATTCTGGATTTTTATCTGGAGGAAGTGCATGCGCT